>CAZOWD010000097.1:0-7155 GCA_964583225.1 uncultured Verrucomicrobiales bacterium
ATTCCACAGCCCGACCCTCGATTCAACGAATTCGTTTTCCTCCAAGCTCAGAACGCCGGATTTTTTCTCGGTCAACTTCCCGATCCCACCACGGGAGAAAAAAAGGTAAACCTCAAAGCTGCGCGCAGCGTGCTCGATTCGCTCGAAATGTTAGCAGTTAAAACCCAAGGCAACCTCACCAAAGAAGAATCCACCCTTCTCGAAAAAGCTCTCGTCAACCTCCGAGCGCTCTACGACAACGTAGAAAACCTCTAAATTCACTGATCTCGCAAGCTTTCGACTTGCGAACCTTCTATCTCAAAAAAAGGCTTTAGAGTTTCTCCAAAGAAACATTCTAAAGCCTTTTCGAGGAAAACTTTCGATTTCGCAACCATCAAAGTTTCACTGAATTGACATCAAATGCCTCGGGATCGTAGTCGTCATCGAGCCATTCATCAAACCCAGCCAAACACTCTCGGTAGTTAAAGGGACCAGAACAATCGTCTGGCGGGCAAGCGCGCTCACCTTCCAATAGTTGAGGGGCATTTTCGTCGTCTTTATTTTTTTCCTCGATAACCAACTCATGTGTCCAATCAGCAAAAAAATCATACCTATAAAGAAAGCGAATCGGCATTCTCCGACGCCCCACAAATTTAGCTAACGTCACCTCGGTCTCATCTGTCCAATCATCTCCTGGAGCCACCTGCTCATCACTTTTATTAGAGATCACCGAGGTCAAGTTTCGCCCTTTTCCGTGCCGAAACTGATGAGACTGCTCATCGCCCCACCCCATCACTTTTTGAAGAGTTTCATGTAACTCCGCAAAAGTGGCGCTAGCAGGCATTGTAAACCGGCGCCAAATCAAGGGTTCAACTTCATAAAGAAAAACTTTGATCGTGTAAGAGTCCATGAGGCAAGACCATAGAGAGAAAAAAACGCCTATGCCAATCAAATTCTTCTCGATCGTCTATTATTAAACATAACAACCGACAAACAATCCACTTGCCGAACTGTTTTTTCGGGGCATATTCCCCCCGTTCACAGTTATTATTATGGAAAACGTCATCATCATTGGAACCGGCCCTGCCGGATACACCGCCGCAATTTACACCGCCCGCGCTGACCTCAACCCACTCGTCATCACAGGCACCCAACCTGGCGGCCAACTCACTACAACAACAGAAGTTGAAAACTTCCCAGGATTTCCCGAAGGCATTTCAGGCCCTGAGCTCATGGCTAAAATGCAACAGCAAGCCGAAAAATTTGGAGCTCGTATCGAGTTTGCAAAAATCGAATCCATCGAGAAAGAAGCCGATGGCACATTCACGCTCAACGCGGGAACCACCACTTACCAAGCAAAAGCTGTCATCATCTGCTCTGGAGCTTCAGCCCGCTACCTCGGACTCCCAGGAGAAGAGGATCTCGTAAAAGGAGGGCACGGACTCACCGCTTGCGCAACTTGTGACGGAGCCTTTTACCGCGATGTTCCCGTCTGCGTCATCGGAGGTGGAGATTCTGCCTGTGAAGAAGCGATGTTCCTCACAAAATTCGCCAGCAAAGTTTACCTCATCCACCGTCGCGATGAGCTCCGCGCCTCTAAGATCATGGCACAACGGCTTCTTGAACACGAAAAAGTCGAACCTGTATGGAACTCCACCATTAAAGAATATCTCACCGACGACAAGGGAGACATTCGGGGCGTCTTACTCGAAAACACCCAAAACGGCGAAACTTCCGAACTCGAAGTAAAAGGCGTCTTTATGGCAATCGGGCACACCCCCAACACGCAATTCCTCGGCGACCTCGTTAACCTTGACGAGTCTGGATTTATCGTTCCAGAAAAAGGAGCCCGCACCAATGTCGAAGGTCTCTACACCGCAGGTGACGTCTCCGACACCGAATACCGCCAAGCCATTTCCGCAGCTGGATCAGGCTGTGCTGCTGCCATCGAAGTTGAACGCTGGCTTGCAGAACAAGACTAATCAATCTCATTCATCGGCACTCTGAAGAGCTTTTCTTTGGAGTGCCGATTTTTCTTCTAATCCTCTCTTTCGGGTGGAAACGCCCTCCAAAAATTCACGCTCCACCGTTCAAAGAAATGATGTATCGGATCCTCACTCAAACTATTTTAGCTCTCAGCCTTTCGGCAATCTGCGTTTTTGCAGAAGATTCGAACACAGAAAAAACACCCAAGCCATCTGTCGTAAAAGTTTCTAAAGACACTTACAAAATAGGCTCCATCTCGTTTAATAAAAAGACGCGTAACATCCAATTTGAGGCACAATGCAACCTCACAGAGGAGGGATCTTTACTCGAATACCTCATCGTTCACAGCAATGGAGAAAAAGTGCATGAATCTCTTTTAGTCACTGAGATCAACCCAACCAATCTCAACATTGCCCTCAAACTCCTCAATTACAAAGAATCCAAAGAGCTTTTTAGAGAATACACCGAGGAAGGCATCCCTGGCGACACCTATCCAAAAGTTCCAGACGCCACGCGTAAAGCGGCTCGTTTTCTCATCGATATCACATGGAAAGACGGAAACTCAAATAAAACAGTCCCCATCACGGAATGGTTGAACAATCGTCTCACAGGCAAGCCAATGCCTCAAACCCCTTGGGTTTACAATGGCTCTTATATTTTAAGACACAAATTTAAAGCGCAACTCTCAGGCTCCATCTTTGCTATTTTTCCAAACGAAGGATCCATTGCCAACTACCCAGGAGAAGACCGCTGGGATGACACCATTTGGCTTGCAGGAAGCAATCTTCCGCCTCTAGGCACTAAAGTGACCGTTACGATTAAACCATGGTCTGGCAAACTCAAACCCCAGATCCTCAAAGTTGAATCCACTGAAGAAAATTCTTAACCCTTAGTTCAAATCATCTTATTCTTAAAATCATGAAACCACTACCTATACTACTCACATTCGCACTCACGCTGCCTCTCTTTGCTGAGAAAAAAGAAAACCCCTACCTTTCCATTCAACTGGAAATGAAGCGCGCCATTGAACGCGGCAACGACTACCTCAAAAAAGAACAAAACAAAGAAGGCTTTTGGCGCGATCCCAAATATCCTGCCTTCACAGCACTCGCCTTAACGGCTCAAAGACGCTCGCCCTCTTACAAGCCAACTCCCGAAATCGAAAAAGGGTTCTCATGGCTTCTCAAACAACAAAAAGAAGACGGCGGAATTTACGGCCAAGGGCTCGGCTCTTACAACACGGCGACATCTATTGTTGCGCTCGTTTCCAGCGGAAATAAAGCCTACCACCCCGCCATTTTAAAAGCGCGCGCCTACCTCATCAATCAACAAGCCGATATCGGAATTAAGGGCGAAGCCGATGATAAATTCGACGGAGGCATTGGTTACGGTGGAAAACACAAACACTCCGACCTCTCCAACACCTATATCGCCATCGAAGCGCTTCGCCTTTCTCGCGATATCGCCCAAGATAATGCCAATGGAAAACAGCCCAAACTCAACTGGGACGCAGCTATTAAATTTATCTCACGCACACAAAACCTCAAGGAATCCAGCGGTCAACCCGACAGCGGAAATGATGGTTCATTTAACTACTTCCCTGGAAACTCCAAAGCAGGATTCACTGAAAATGCCGATGGCACCAAAACCCTTCGGGGATACGGATCCATGTCTTACGCTGGACTTCTCTCAATGATCTACGCTGATCTCGATGCCAAAGATCCCCGCGTTATAGCTGTTAAAAACTGGGCAGGCGCTAACTACTCAGTCAAAGAAAACCCTGGATTGGCCACGAAAAAAGATCCATCTCTCGGTCAACAAGGTCTCTACTATTACTACCAAGCTATGGCGAAAGCGCTCTCTGCCGCCAACGTCGACAAACTGCCACTCAAAAACGGCAAAGAAGCCGACTGGCGCCGAGATTTAGCACTCGAAATCCTCAAGTCTCAACGTGAAGACGGATCATGGGTCAACAAAAACTCACGCTGGTGGGAAAGCGACCCAGTCCTCGTTACCGCATACGCCATGCTCACCCTTGAGCAAATTTACTACTCCATTCCAGAGGGTAAGTAAAAGGTAACGCTCACATTTTCAGCGACCATACAACCGCTGAATTTCATCAAGATAACGCTGCGTGGAGTCTTCTTCACGCAGCTTCATTTTTTCCCTTTGAAGCGCTTCGCTCAATTCTCGATACTGCTTAAAATCGCCGCTCACATCGTTGGAGCGCGTGATGTAATACCAATCCAAATAATCTCGGGCACGCACGCCTGCCTCTTTTAAATTGAGACGAACATCCGCTAATTTTTGAAGGCGTTCCTCAATGCCTTCGCTCTTTCCTTCGGCCAACTCGCCCAAAATAACACTATATTCCGCAATGACAGGGCGAAAACTGGGGAAACAACGGTAACTCAAACGCTGAAGTTCAGCGCTTGCTCCAGCCACGGCATTGGCCCGCTTTTCTGGTTCAAGTTTCAAAATTTTTTCATAGCCGTCGATTCCGACACTCACGGCAGACTCTTCCTCATCTCGATACCTCAATCGCAATGCGCTTTCCAAGCGTTTTTCAGTTTCGATTAATGAGTAAATTTGTGAAACCACGGCCGTGCTTAACTCCGCCATTTCCAAATTAACCCATTTTTCCAAACTCGTCTTGGATTTGTTCATTTCTGGGAAATGTTTCCTCATCAGGTTTTCCTCTTCCCCTTTAAACGTCGCAACCTCCGAAAGGTAGGCGCCCATACTACGTCGCCCATCAGGCTGACGAAGCAATGCGCTCACCATTGCTCCAGAAATCGCACGAAACGCCAATGGTTGACGCCCATTCATGGCGCGCCAATCCGACTCCGAAGCATCAAAAACTTTCTGCAGTGGAAGCACCTCAAAATAAGGCATATCCATCTGGTAAATTTTTCGATTAGCTCGTCCCCGCTTTAAGTCCAACGCCTCGAGCATGCCAACAATCAACCATGGCTTCACCAATACGCGTTCGCCTTCAACCACCTGCTGACCATCGCATAAACCACGCTCATAAAGCAGCATCTCCATTAAATGATACCTCAACTGCTCATGATCCACCCCCTTGGCCAAATGGATGAAAATTTTGAGGTGATACTTCCCCATCACCTGCTCGATCTTACTCACGATCCGTTTTTTGGGAGCTTTATCTCCTTCTTTCCCGTAAAGTTGGATAATAATCGGCAATTTCAGCTTACGCCCACGCTCTCCAGTAAGCTTCGCAAGCTCCTCTTGCATCTTGCCAGCCATCGAAGCGATGCCACCTCGGATCTGTTGCCGGCTCCCAACCACAATAAATCCGTCAAACTTTGAAACATCATCTTTTTCAATAATTCGAGAAGCGTCACTTTTGTCGACATCCTGAGCCTTCTCAGCAAAAGCCAAGGAAGCTGTGCAAAAAAACACCCCAATAAACCATTTCCATTTCATCATTCTTTATATGAACTCGGCAAACGCGGATCTAAGGTGATTTTTCCTTCTTCCACGCGCACCGAATGAATTTTTAATGCTTTATCCGATGACAACGAATCGTCTTTATAAAGTTTTAACTCTTCCGCGAGAGCTTCTGCCATATGGTTAAAAGAAGGCATCACCAAACGTGCAAACCCACTGGGAACCTTCACCTGTCCCACGTGCGCAGCATACCGATGAATCAAAAATCCATTTTTAATCGATTCAAACTGCATATAGAGGGAAACCACATGAGTTGCCTTCCATTGAGGCAATTCACGCTCGATAATCACTTCAATTTCATCGGGTGTAAAATGAACCCACACGCCTTTAACTTTCACCCAATCCCCCAACAAACCGCCTTGCTCAACTTGCAAGCGATTCCGAAGCCACACGTTCACCTCTGCTTCTGTAAATTCTACAGGTTCATCGCGCTCAATCGCTGAAGCCAAACGCGCTGGCAACGGAGATTTCGGGTATTTTTTTCCAGCCAACACACCCTTCCGAGCGTCAATGTCATTCAGATCGTAATCCTCAATAGCTGGAAAAAACTTCATACTTCCAAGCTTTGCCGACTTCACAGCCTGAGCAAATGGAGAAGAACTCCCTACGGGTTGCCACATAAAATAAAGGTGAATCGCCAAATACGCCATTGTCAAAAACAACAAGCTTGCTGCAATCCGACCCAATAAACTGCCAATTCCTCCTGATTTTCCTTCGTCTGCCATAATTTCGTTGCGGCGAGGTAACAAATCCCCCCCTACTTGAAAAGCTCTATATAAAAAAGGAATCATCTTGCCAGCCCATCTCCTTCGTGAAAAATGTTTGCAACCTTTTAGCTAAGCTGCGGTTTAAGAATGCATACCCATGACTAGCATTGTCGCCACCGACCAGCTGCCCACTGCTGCCATTATGCCACACTCAAGCGACCACAGCAAAGCAACCTCCCAGCCTGAATCTTCATATGAAGATCAACAGAGTGAGGAAGTTTTGTCTGAAAATGAGATTGATCTGGCACTCATGAGCCGTGTTGCTCAAGCGGATGAAAATGCGTTCGAAACACTCATCGAACGCCATCAAGGAGCCGTCATCGGTATGGTTGCAAAAATGCTAGGCAACGCATCCGATGCCGAGGACATCGCTCAGCAAGTTTTTATCCGACTGTGGAAAAGCGCCCCTCGCTACAATCCAACTGCCAAATTCACCACCTTTCTCTACACAATCACCCGCAACCTCGTCTTTAACGAAAGCCGACGTCGGAGCCGAAAAAAAGAGTTCTCTATGGATGAGCGCGAAGACGATTATCACCTCCAAACGCCCGATTCCAACAACGCGTCTCCAGACGAAAAAATGCTTCACTCCGAACTTCAAACTTCTGTAGACCGTGCCATTGCTGCCCTCCCAGAAAAACAGCGTCTAGCCGTCATCCTTCGTCGCTACGAGGGGCTTCCCTACGATGAAATCGGTGCAATCTTGGGACTTTCCATACCCGCCGTCAAAAGCCAGCTTTTCCGAGCCCGCAACACACTGAGAGACGCGCTCCAAAGCTACCTCGACGAATAAGAGCTATTATCGCTCATATTCTGCCCCACGTATCAATCGGTGCAGAGCAGTCGCACTTTTTTATTTTGCTCTTTTTCTCTCTCTCCTACTCAGTAAAATCACCCCGTGTCCAAATTATTTCTGCATTTTATTCTGCTAACCTTCTTGTTTTCTTCTCAA
>CAZOWD010000098.1:0-7064 GCA_964583225.1 uncultured Verrucomicrobiales bacterium
AACCAATTAACTTTATTACAAGCACTATGGCAGTTTTAAGTGACCCAATTTCTGATTTTCTCATCCGTCTGAAAAACGCATCACGCGCAGGCAATGAGAATTTCTCCGCCCCTTACTCCAAAATGAAAGGCGAAATCGCCCAAATTCTCAAGGAAGAAGGATATATCTGGAACTACGAGGTAAAAACCGAAGGTAAATTCCCCGTGATCGAAGTGAAGGTGAAATACACCGACGCTGGTGTTCCAGTTCTCACAGATCTCAAGCGCGTGTCCAAGCCTGGACTTCGCCGCTACGTTGGTGCAGGAGAAATCCCGCGTGTCCTCAATGGTCTCGGCATCTCAATCCTCTCTACGTCCAAAGGACTCAAGACAGGAGCACATGCTAAGAAAGAAAAACTCGGTGGAGAACTTCTTGCCTACGTTTGGTAATCCAACCACCTCTAACTAATATTAACCAGAAAGGACTTTATTATGTCACGTATTGGATTAAAAGATATCATTCTCCCAGAAAAAGTCAGCATCAAGTCTGACGCCAACGGAACCGTAACCGTTGAAGGACCAAAAGGAAAACTCGAGTGGACAATGCCAGAAGGTATTACTCTTGAGGAAACTGACGGTATTATCACCGTGAAGCGCGCTAACGAGCGTCGTCGCACGAAATCACTTCATGGCACATCTCGCTCACTCATCAGCAACATGATTGATGGGGTCAGCAAGGGATTTGTCAAAGAACTCGAAATTCAAGGTGTTGGTTTCCGCGCCAAGGTTGCAGGCAAAGCTCTCGACCTCAGCCTCGGAAAATCTCACCCAATCCTTCACCCAATCCCAGACGATCTCACCGTAACTGTTGAGAAAAACGTCAACATCAAGGTTGAGGGAATTGATAAGCAGAAGGTTGGCCAGTTCGCCGCAGAAGTGCGTCGCTACTATCCACCAGAGCCATTCAAAGGAAAAGGTGTTCGCTATGTTGGCGAGCGTGTTCGCCGTAAGGCAGGTAAGAGCGTCCAGTAATCGCCAGTTACCAAAATAATAACTACTATCTACTAACTACTTTTACTCAAATGAGCACACTCAATCGTAAACAAGTTCGTCAGCGCATTCACCGCCGTATCCGCAAAAAGGTTTCTGGCACAGCTACATGCCCACGCCTTGCAGTTAATTACTCAAATCAGCACATCTATGCACAAATCATTGATGACGTAGCAGGGAAGACTCTCTGTTCTGCTTCATCTCTCGACAAGAGCATTGAAAAGCCAGCTTCCAACGTTGCTGTTGCCGCTAAGGTCGGCGCATTGGTAGCCGCTAACGCTAAAGAGATTGGCATCGAAAAGGTCGTATTCGATCGCGGTGGTCACCTCTATCACGGAAAAATCAAATCACTCGCAGACGCAGCCCGCGAAGCCGGTCTTAACTTCTAACCTTATTTATTACTATGTCTGAAAATAAAACAGATACACCGGCAGCTACTCCAGCCGAAACTCCAGCTAAAGATGCACCTAAGGCAGATGCATCTGCTCCAAGTCAAGATAAACGTGACAACCGTGGCGGTGGCCGTGGTGGACGCGGAGGTCAAGGAAACCGCCGTGGCGGACGCCCTCAGCGTCAAGCTCCAGCTAAGCCAATGACCGAAGATGGAAAAGAGCTTCACGAGAAGGTCGTATTCATCAACCGCTGTGCTAAGGTGGTTAAAGGTGGACGTCGTTTCAGTTTCTCAGCCCTCATGGTTTCCGGTGACAAAGACGGTCGCGTCGGTGTCGGATTCGGAAAAGCCAAGGAAGTTGCAGAATGTATCCGCAAGGGTAGTGATGACGCCAAAGCTCGTCTCGTTCGCATGAAGATTGTCGACGGAACCATTCCACACGAAGTTCAAGCTGAATTTGGTGGTGGTGTTGTTCTTCTCAAGCCAGCTTGCCCCGGAACCGGAATTATTGCCGGTGGTGGTGTGCGTGCCGTTTGTGAAGCTGTCGGTATCACAGACGTGCTTGGAAAGAGCCTCGGCTCCAACAACCACGCCAACGTCGTTAAAGCTACCATGAAAGCTCTTTCCCAACTCCGCACTCGTGAGGAAATCCTCAAGTCACGCGGTAAGGAAGTGAAAGAGAAAATGTAATGGGCTAACCCAAATCTTAATTTAGAAATTTACAGTAATGAACTTACATACTCTCAAACCAAATCCCGGAGCCAAGCATCGCATTAAGCGTCTCGGTTGCGGAGAAAGCTCCGGACTCGGCAAGACCTCAGGTCGCGGCCATAAAGGACAAAAGTCCCGTTCCGGTGGTGGTGTCCGTCCTGGTTTCGAAGGTGGTCAGATGCCTTTGCATCGCCGTCTTCCTAAGCGTGGATTTAACAACACACGTTTCCAAGACAAAATCGCAGTTGTCAATGTGTCTGACCTCGAAGCTCGCTTCGAAGCTGGCGCTACTGTCAACATGGAGTCCCTCAAGGCAGCTCGCCTTGTGAAGGGAACCTACGACGCCGTTAAGGTGCTCGGCGATGGCGAACTCACCAAATCTCTCACCGTAGAAGGCTGCAAAGTCAGCAAGTCTGCTCAAGAGAAGATTGAAAAAGCTGGTGGAAAAGTTGCTTAAGCAGCTCTCCTCCATTTGAAATAATTCCTTATGGAGGGGAAGTGTCTTGCGCACTTCCTCTTCATGCGTATAAACCCAGCGGGCTGATGAGCTGTTTTGTCTCCCGCTTTATACCGCACTCCAGAGTTCGCTTGAGAACGCTGGTGATTGCAAACTAACTAACTGACAAACTAACAAAAAAATGATCTCCGCATTTGCGAGCACATGGAAAGTCCCAGAACTCAGGGACCGCATTCTTTTTACTTTGGCGATGATTGTTATCATCCGCCTCGGCGTTCACGTTACGCTCCCTGGAGTGGACGCAAGCGTCATTGCTGAATATCTCAAAGACAAACAAGCCCACGGTGGAGACCAAGGAGCAGGAGCCGCTGTCGGCGCAATGCTTGGATTCTTCTCTGGTGGAGGTCTCCAGAAAATGGGAGTCTTCGCACTTGGGATTATGCCTTACATCTCCGCATCCATTATGATGCAGTTGATGACGGCCGTTGTCCCTAAGCTCTCCAAACTCGCTCGAGAGGATGGAGGACGTGAGAAGATCAACCAATACACACGGTTTATCACCATCGTGATTGCCTTGGTGCAGGGATACCTTCTTGCAGTGAGCTTGAAACACCCAGGGAATATCCCCGGACTTTCAGGTATCAGTAAATTTGGAGATGTGGTTCCCGATCACGGGTTCCTCTTTATCTCGATGACGGTGCTTACTATCGTGACCGGAACACTGCTTCTTATGTGGTTGGGTGACCAAATCACAGAGCGCGGTCTCGGTAACGGAATTTCACTGATCATTACCGTCAACATTATCTCGGCTCTTCCCGGAGCGCTCGTGATTACTTGGCAGACTCTGGTGACTGGTCCTAACGCAGGCCCTGGTGCTGCAGCTTTCCTCGTATTCCTCGTAGCCTTCCTCATCTTTGTTATTGCAGCAGTGGTTGCGATTACTCAGGCACAGCGGAAGATTGTGATTCAATACGCTAAGCGTGTGATGGGTCGCAAGCAACTTGGTGGCCAGACTCAGTATCTGCCACTCAAAGTGAACTATGCAGGTGTGATGCCCATCATTTTTGCAACTGCGATTCTCTCCTTGCCAACCTTCGTGTTGCGTTCGGCTTTCCCAATGGCTCAGTGGTCACAAAATATTCAAAACGCCCTCGCAGGAGGAACGTTGACTTACTACCTCGTCGCAGGTGTGATGATCTTCTTCTTCTCTTATTTCTGGGTGGCTACCATGTTCCAGCCATCTGAGATTTCAGAGAACTTGAAAAAGAGCGGTGGATATATCCCCGGCGTTCGCCCAGGAAAGCCTACGGCTGATTTCCTCGACTTCACGATGACTCGCCTCACCTTTGCTGGAGCCATCTTCTTAACCATCATTTTCATCCTTCCTTGGATTGTATCTCAGATGCCTCAGGGAATCATCGGACAGCAGCTTCCATTCTTGGTGACATCCTTCTTCGGAGGAACCAGTCTCCTGATTTTGGTGGGTGTGATCCTTGATATGATGCGTCAGATGGAAACGCACCTTCTTCAGCGTCACTACGATGGATTCCTTCGCAAAGGGAAACTTAAAGGTCGTTATGACAAGCTTCAGAACACTGGAGAAGCTGCTTCTAAAGGAATGCTCATTTACCTTTGGTTGTTTATCGCCATCGTTGTTGTAGGAGCAGTTTCCTATTGGATTTACACTGGAGCAATCAGCTAAGCTGAGTTTCCATTATCAATAATTTAGACTCCCCGAGTCGCTTTGATGCGGTTCGGGGAGTTTTTGCGTTAGGGGGGCTACATGAAAAGAAATAAACATATGAATTTTTTTGCGAAACGGGCTTGCGATATGAAAAACTCGTATAATGATACCCCCCATGGAAATATTGGATTATTATCAGATTTTAGGAGTTTCGCGCGACGCGACTCCTGCTGAAATTAAAAAAGCATTTAGAAAACTGGCTCGGAAATACCATCCAGATGTCGCAAAAGATAAATCGACAGCGGAAGCCAAATTTAAAGAAATCAATGAGGCTTATGAGGTTTTAAGTGATCCAGAGAAGCGTAAGAAATATGATACTTTAGGTGCTGATTGGGATAACCCCAACGCGCAATATGCTCAGTCTGGAGGACCTCAATGGCAACAAGCGGGAGCTTCGGGCGAAGAGTTTCACTTTAGTGGAACTGGATTCAGTGATTTCTTTGAGCAATTTTTTGGTGCGGGGCGTAGCTACGGTTCACCACATGAATATTCCTACGGCGCTCCTAACGCTCAAGCGGCTTCTCAACGAGGTCACGATATTGAAGGTGATATTCTCGTTACTCTTGATGAAGCGATGCACGGCGCAGTGCGTAGCATCTCAATGAAGGTGAGAAATCACGAAACAGGGAAAACGGAAACCCAAACATTCCAGGTTAGGATTCCAGTTGGGGTTCAAGATGGGCAACGTATTCGTGTGCCCGGTCACGGTGGCGCTGGAATAAACGGAGCGCCTAATGGAGATCTTTACCTTCGCGTGCGCCATGCGGCTCACCCTGATTATTCTTCTAGAAAATCAGATATTTATCACGAAGTAACGATTATGCCTTGGGAAGCTGTTTTGGGTGCTACAAAAGAAATCACAACGCTTGATGGAAAAGTAACCATCCGGATCCCAGAAGGTTCGGAGAATGGGCAACAACTTCGAATTCGTCAGAAAGGCTTACCTCGGCCTAAGACTAAGGATCACGGTGATTTTTATGTGACTCTTAATATCGCAACTCCGCCCATCAATAATTCGGCCCAGCGTCAGGCTTGGGAAAAACTCAGAGAATCTTATTAACCGCCACTTTACATTCCTATGAAACATTCAAGTCAAAGCGCCCCCTGTGATATTCACGAAGAAGATTCCTCAACGACTTATTGCATTGAGACCTTCACCCAGCTTGCGGGGGTGAGCACTCAAACGGTCATTCATTATCAAGAACTCGGAATTTTGCCAAGATCGGGAGAATGCGAACCCTTTACGATGGAAAATCTGCGGGATTTAACGCGTCTCGAGCAGTTGCGGCAAATTCACGCTCTTAGCGACAGCGCATTGCTGCTGGTTTTCAACCTTATTACAGAGGTTGAAACGCTCCGGCAAAGTCACCGCCAAGAGAGACGGTGCCTTTTTTAGCCAGAGCCTGAATTAAAAAGATTCTAAACGGGTATTATTCGCAGAGGTCTTTGATCTTTGCGTCGATGACATTTTTGCCAATAGAAGCAATTCCGTTTTTGAGTCCCGATTCTGTTTTGTAAAGTTGGCTTTGGCCAATGATTTGTCCATTGCCAGCTTTCAAAACAAAATACTGTTTGCCGTTTGTGGATTCTTTGATTTCAAACATGGACTCATCTGCTCCGTTTTTGATGACGGATTGAATGCCTTTTTCGCACCCAGCTTTATCTTTGTAAGCTTGTCCTGTGAGGATGATTTCTCCGTTACCTGCTTTGAGCCTGAAGTGGTATTTATTTGTTTTTTCGCTTTGGTAGATTTCAAACATAATATTTTGAGTTTGTTGTAGTGTGTTAAATTACTTGTGTTGAGTTGGTTTTCTCAGAGTTAAGATCCCCAGTAATAAAAGTAGGGGTAGGGCAAAGGTATCTGGCAGGCAAGGCTAAACTGGATGGCGCGTAGAAGCGGGGAAGGGGATGTTACAGAGCGCGCGTTCCCGTTAAACAACGCGAGCCCAAGAGATGACCTCTTGAGCTCGGTGATTTTTTCACGTTAACTGAGTTCGATTGTTCTTACTGAATAGCGATGAGTTTGGGTTCGTCTTTAGCTTTGATTGGGATCTCTAAGTAGAGAATTCCATCTTCGAGCTTGGCTTTGACGTTTTCAAAATCGGCTTCATCAGAAACTTTGATTCTCCGCTTTTGAGTCGCTAAGAAATCGCGTTCTTTATCTTCAGCGCTAGCTGTGATGTTGAGGTATCCTCCACCAGCGTGGATTTTGATTTCTTCTTTTTTGAAGCCTGGTAAAGCAAGGCGTGCTTTCCAGCCATTTTCATCGCTGACCAAGTTTTCAATTTCACTTGCATTTGGAATGTCTCTATTCCAAGCGCCAGAAACCAAACGATCCAAATCAGTTAAAATATGAGAATTGAGTGGGTATCTTGTAATCATAGTCATGGTTATTAGATTTTAAATTGATAATAGAGAGCTTCTCGTAGCACGGGGCTCTTTTTCTTTGCTCTTCTATTTATTGCAGTTAGTGTGCCACTTCTTTCTTGTGATTGAATCTATTGATTATTAGTGGGTTATGATTGTTGTGTTTGTCGCTTCTCTTGCGTTGATTGCTGAAAAATGTCACATTTGAGTCGTTTTTACCCGACATTATGTCGCAGTTGCGTTTGCTTTCTGAGGGGAGTTTGAGATTTACTGATGTTGAATTCCCATCTTTTCAAAAGGAGGAGCTTTGAAACCCTCTCCGAGTGTTTCAAGAGCTTCGCTTGAAAGTTGAAGATCTCAAAATTT
>CAZOWD010000099.1:0-7029 GCA_964583225.1 uncultured Verrucomicrobiales bacterium
ACGAAAAACCCGCTCCCAAAAAGAGAGCGGGTAAAACGCATAAAAACTATGCCCTATTGACAGCTTTATTAGGCCTTAGGTGAAGCAGCCAATACTTCAGGAGAAACTCCGTCTTCAAACTGCTTAAAGTTCTCATTAAAGAGTCCTGCCAACTTATTGACAGTTTTTGTGTAGGCCTCTTTATCTTCCCAGCTGTTAGCAGGGTTAAGAATCTCAGAAGGAACTTCTGGGCACTCAACAACGGTCTCAAATCCGAAGACTGGATCAGTTGCGGTAGGAGCATCATCGAGTTGGCGATTTGAAATAGCACTGACGATGGCGCGAGAATAAGCGAGCTTGATACGAGATCCCGTTCCAGTCCACCCTGTGTTAACCAACCAAACGCGTGCACCGTATTGTGCAATTTTTTGGCTGAGGAGGTCTGCATATTTTCCTGGGTGCCATACCATGAATGGAGCACCAAAACAGGCTGAGAACGTTGCGGTAGGCTCAGTGACTCCCTCTTCCGTTCCTGCTACCTTAGCGGTGTAACCAGAAATGAAGTGATACGCTGCTTGCTCTGGAGTCAATTTAGAAACTGGAGGCAAGACACCAAAGGCATCACAGGTTAAGAAAATGATATCCGTAGGATGTCCTGCAACACATGGGATCTTAGCGTTGGAAATATACTCAATAGGATAAGCTCCCCGAGTGTTTTCGGTGATAGAATCATCCGTATAATCCACTTTATGGTCTTCATCGAAGATTACATTTTCAAGCACGGCACCAAAGCGCAATGCACCGTAAATATCAGGCTCTTTCTCAGCTGAAAGGTCGATAGCTTTAGCATAACATCCACCTTCGATGTTGAAAATGCCATCTTCAGTCCAGACGTGCTCGTCATCCCCGATAAGGCGACGGTTTGGATCTGCAGACAACGTTGTTTTTCCTGTTCCTGAAAGACCAAAGAGAACCATTGATTCCTCGCTGTCCTTAGCTGCTGTTGCTGAGCAGTGCATGGACAAATGACCTTTTTTAGGCATGAGGTAGTTCATGAGAGTGAAGACACCTTTTTTCATTTCACCCGCATACTCAGTTCCAAGAATGATCATTTCTTGGGACTCAATATTTAAGTTAACAGAAGTCTTCGAAGTCATTCCCTCTGTTTTGCTGTTTGCAGGGAATGCTCCAGCGTTAAAGATCGTAAAATCAGGCTCACCAAAGTCTGCCAATTCTTCTTTTGTTGGGCGGATCAACATCGTGTGCATAAACAATGCGTGATAAGGGCGCTCGCTGATCACACGCACTTTGATACGATGCTCTTTTGACCATCCAGCATAGGCGTCGGTCACGTAGAGTCGATCCGCTTGTTTTAAATAATCAATGGCACGCTCGCGGTTGATCTCAAAAACACGAGACTCCATAGGAATATTGATATCCCCCCACCAAATATCATTTTCACTTTCTGGATTTTTTACAACCCGCTTGTCTTTGGGTGAGCGACCTGTTTTTTCACCAGAATAGGCGATAAGAGATCCTTTGTCTGAAATCTGAGAGCCTTCTTCATAGATAATGGCCTCCGCATACAATTCAGCGGGAGATGCGTTACGGAACAAATGCTTGGGGTTTAGTTCGTAGGGTAATGTAATCATTTTTTTACAACTTAATTATTAGGAGAAAGCTTAGAAATTTTTTCTTTAAGCCTTCAGAAAAGAAGATAGTATAAACTCTGCGCCAATAACAATCTTTATCCTGCTATTTTCTAGGCGTATTTTGCATATTTGAACGCAAAGCTAAAGAAAAGCTCTACGCATCGTGCTCAATTCGAGGAATATCTACTTTAGATTCATCATCAAACTCCGATGCAACTTTTCGCGCAGGCATCACACGGCGCATGAGCTTTTTCAAACCATTATCCGCATCGAGTTGGCGAGCTTCAGCATCGCGTAATGCTTTTTCCCAAGCCCCCGAAAAGGCGGGAGCCTGCTCGCGCATCGCACTCACTGCGTTTTCTAAAATCTCAAGTTGTCTCCGCTCGGCACGCCCTGGTTTTTGATTGGCCAAGTTTAAATTCGATTTCAGTATCTCGTTTTGCTCCTTCAGTTCAGCGAGCTGTTTTTCAAGTTCTTGATTCCCCTTAGAGTTGATTTTCAACTGCGTGCTGAGATGACTCTGAAGCTCTTTGTTTTCGTTCAGCAGCCTTTTGTTATCGGCCCGAAGCATCACAATGTCTTTGCGCATAAGCCGCCAAGTCGTGACCATCAAAAACAAGCCAACGACCAACCCCCACGTGAAAGGCTGAGACAAAATATTCATTACAACGTCCATGTGAAAACCCTAACCTAGCTTCTGAAAATTCCAAGTCCACTTTTCGCAGGCTAACGCACCTGACGAAGCATCTGGTAGTTTTGGTAGGCAAAAAGCCCCATAAAGATCGCTACAAACATCTGGTGCATAGAAAACGCAATCAATCCAATAACCATCGCACACACAACACCCGTGAGGTGAAGCCCACGCGCCCTCTGAGGCCCAAGCACAGCGGCTAGCATTTGCCCGCCATCCAGCGGAAAAATAGGCAAGCAGTTGAAAAACGCCCAGATAAAACTAATCATCCACAAAACATGCATGAAATAGGCGATAAATGGACTCGTCAGAGACATGGCGGGCGCCACAGCTAGAACTAAAACGCCAAATAAAATCTGCACGCCAGGACCCGCCGCAGTAACAATAAACGACTGCATCCGCGTCAGCGAACCCGCAGGATAAGCGGCATATCCTCCAAATGCCTGAAGCGTTACCTGCACGGGAAGCCTATACTTCCGGATCGTGAGCGCATGCCCCATCTCATGAACCAACAGCGAGACAAATCCAGCCATAACAAACAGCGCCACTTGTAAAAAATCAGCTGTCGTGCTGGCTCCGAGCCCGCCGCCAATAAATACCATCGTCACCCAAAACCACGGGTCTACGGTGATCGGAATCCCCAATAAATTAAACTTAATCATCAATTTTGCTGTTACTTTTTAGGCAGTGCATTGGCGGCGCTCACCAGAGCTTTTAAACCTGCCATTTCGATGGAAGAATCCACACCACATCCCCAAATCAACGAATCATCCACCTCCGAACGAAGCTGAATATACGCCGCAGAATCGGCATCAGACCCTCGGCTCACCGCGTGCGAACGGTAATCGGTCAACGTGAAGTTTTTCAATCCAGCCTGAGAAAGCGCATGCACAAACGCATTAATCGGACCATTTCCGATACCTTGAATTTTTCGAGATTCGCCGTTCACGACAATATTCGCATGGCACGCCACGTCGCCAACTTCTCCAGCGTGATGATCGAGTTCATAATCGACCAAAGCAATCGGCGAGTCCAAATTGACGTAATAGCGGAAAAACGCCTCGTAAATCTCCTCAGAAGTCAGCTCCCGTCCCAGTTCATCTGCCAAATTATTGATTTTCTGCCCAACTGATGGGTGCATGGACTTCGGCAAATCAAACCCGTGATCGCGATCAAGAATATACGCCACGCCCCCTTTACCACTCTGGCTATTGATACGAATAATCGCTTCATAGCTCCGCCCCACATCTGACGGATCAATGGTCAAGTAAGGCACCTCCCAAGGTAAATTGGGATTTTCTGGAAGTAACTTTCTCCGAAGATCAAATCCTTTTTTAATCGCGTCCTGATGGCTTCCCGAAAACGCGGTAAATACAAGCTGTCCCGCATACGGGTGACGCTCGCCCACAGTCATTCGGGTAACCCGTTCATACACGGCAATCAACGAAGGCAAATCAGAAAAGTCCAAGCCAGTTTCGATCCCGTGACTGTTCATATTCAGCGCCACGTTCACAATATCCAAATTACCTGTGCGCTCTCCATTGCCAAACAAAGTGCCCTCCACCCGATCGGCTCCGGCCATCAGCCCAAGCTCAGTAGCAGCGGTTCCCGTCCCCCTATCATTATGCGTGTGGAGTGAAATATCCACGGAATCGCGCCGATCAAGGTTCCGATCCATCCACTCGATCATATCCGCATGCACATTAGGCGTGGTCCACTGCACGGTGTCCGGCAGGTTTAAAATCATCTTTTTCTCTGGCGTTGGCTGCCAAATTTCCGTGACGGCATTGCAACACTCCAACGCAAAATCAAGTTCGGTATCCGAAAACGATTCTGGCGAATACTGCAAAATAATCTCCGTTTCGGGAATTGTTGGTGCGAGTTCTTTCACCAAATTAGCTCCATCGATCGCAAGTTGTTTAATCTCCTCGCGCGAAGCATTTCCAAAAGTGATCCGGCGCTGCAACGGTGACGTTGAGTTGTAAATATGCACAATCGCCCGCTTCGCTCCTTTAATCGCCTCAAATGACCGACGAATCAAATGCTCGCGCGTCTGAACCAAAAGCTGAATCGTAACGTCATCTGGAATGAGGTCTTCATCGATCAAGCGGCGGAAAAACTGAAATTCGGTATCGGAGGCAGAAGGAAACCCTAACTCGATCTGTTTAAAACCAACCCGACACAACAGCTGAAAAAACTCCACCTTTTCTTCAATAGACATGGGCTGAGGGAGCGCCTGATTTCCATCTCGAAGGTCTACCGAACACCAAATCGGCGCATGAGTGATCGTGCGACTAGGCCACTGCCGGTCTGGCAAGTCCACGGTAGGAAACGCTCTGTATTTTTTAATACTCTCAGATTTCATGACGTGCCAATCCATGCGCCCCTTCAACCAAAATAGCAAGCAATAAGCTATCCAGCATCGACTCCTCAGCACTCCATAGCATTTTTCTGAAAAATCTTTTGAAATGGATCGTATTTAAATAGCAATGAATACTTCTTCCGTATCTCGTCGTCGATTTTTAACCCAACTCGCATCTGGAGTTGTTGCCGCTCCGTTTGTTACCCGTGGGCTTATGGCTGCTCCAGCAAACAGCAAACTCAACCACGCCAGCTTCGGAGCTTCCGGCATGGCTTGGGCTGATATTAGAAATTTAAAAAACCACCCTAAATTCAATTTGGTTGCTGTGGCCGATGTGGATAAAAACCACTTCGCTAAGGTTAAAAAAGCATTTCCAGGAGTGCGCTGTTACGTCGATTGGCGCGAACTTTTAGAAAAAGAGGGCGACAACATCGACTCGGTTAATGTTTCAACGCCAGACCACATGCACGCTCCCATCGGCATGACCGCGTTGGCTATGGGAAAACACGTCTACGGACAAAAACCTCTCGCTCAAACCATTCACGAAACTCGCGCAATGACTCTGAAAGCCCGCGAAGCTGGAGTGGTGACTCAAATGGGAATTCAAATTTCCTCTTCTGCAACCGAGCGCTTTGCCGTGAAAATGATTCACGATGGGCATATTGGAAAAATCAAAGAAGTGCACAGTTTCTGTAACAAAACTTGGGGCGATATGAAACCTCGCCCAGACCGCCAAGACCCCGTCCCCGCTAATTTAGACTGGGATAAGTGGTTAGGCGTCGCTGAAGAGCGCCCTTACATCAAAGGATATTACCACCCTGGACAATGGCGGAAACGTCGCGATTTCGGAACGGGAACTTTGGGCGACATGGGATGTCACATGTTTAGCGGATGGCATAGAGCATTAAACTTAACAGCTCCCATCAGCGTGCTTTCTCGTGGTCCCGCAGCCCTAACCCACAACTGGGCAACCAATGAAATCATCGATTACATTTACCCTGGAACAAAATACACCGCAGAAGACACCATCAAGGTAACTTGGTATGACGGCGCATTAAATCTCCCTAAAGAAGTGGTCGACGCCGTGGGAGGAAAAATTCCAGGAAGCGGTAGCATTTACATCGGAACAGAAGGAGCCATGCTCGCCACCCACTGTGGCACACCCGTCTTATACCCAAGAGAGAAATTTAAGAAATTCCACTACCCAAGACTCAAGCCTAGAAACCATTACGGCGAATACGTAGACGCTTGTCTCGACGGCAAAGTAGCTTCCGCAAACTTTGATTACGCAGGCCCTCTGACTGAAAGCGTATTACTCGGCACTCTGGCGACCTGTTTCCCGAATCAGCGCCTCGACTGGGATGTAGCCTCCATGCAGTTTAAAAACTCCCCAGAAGCCAACAAACTCATCAAGCGCACTTACCGTAAAGGTTGGGAAGTCGCAGGATTATAACTTCCAATAAAATCAAAAACTCAGAATGCCCCAGCGTTAGCTCAAGTGCTAATACTGGGGCATTTCTTTACCTTCAAGCATACGCCAACGGCACAAATAAACAATCTCAATGCCCCAGCCAGCAGCTTCCTGTCTCCAAAACCATCGATGAAACCCGATAAAAAAACTGCAATGACTTTCGCCATTGCAGTTTGAGTAAAAAATAAAATGCTCGCCTATTATTTGCGGCGACGGAAAATCAATGCAAGTCCAGCGAGACCGAGGAGAGCAGAAGATGATGGCTCAGGAACAATTGTAACTTTCACATTGTCGATCATGAGATCGCCTGACGTAGTATCGCCAGGTCTAACTTCGCCTATGCGCATCCAAACTTCATCACCAACATTTAAGGCGCTAAGATTAAAGGTGCCTACACTGACTCCATTTTGACGTGAGACATCACCACTAGCCTCAGTTAGCCCTTGAGCGACCGCATTCATCGTAATGGTCATTTGACTACTTAAATGGTCATCGATATCCGTTCCCGTGGCAGCTCCAGCAAAATCACCGACATAGAAATCGAATACAGCTGTATTAGTAGAACCGTCACTTTTTTCAGCAAAATCAGCAGTGATATAAAGTGTACCTGCTGCAATATCAGCAGCATCTACGGTGCCAAGACTTTGATAAACATAACCGATATTCGCTGAGCCTCCATCCATAAGAAGAAGGATACTGTCACCATCATCGGGATTCGTCGTGGACGCGCTATTCCAACTCCCTTCCACCCAGTTAGCAGTGCCACTTTCAAACCAACCACCGCCATCGACGACGCCTCCATTTCTGTTTGAAGTACCAAACCCTCCATTGGTCACAAGGAGAGCGGCTTGAGATGATGCTACGGTGCAGAGCA
>CAZOWD010000100.1:0-7023 GCA_964583225.1 uncultured Verrucomicrobiales bacterium
GTTGGATGAGGAGGGGATCTTGGTGGGGAAAGACGGTGCGGAGGTCGAGATGGAGTTGACCGTCGTCGATGCTACCAACGACGGGAGGTTTGTTGGTTCGCAGTTTTTTGGCGAGTTGGGTAACGGAGAGTTTTAGGGCGGAGTTGCGTTTGGGATCGATGCTGATCGCGATGGAGGGGATTTCAGATTGAGGCATGGTGCCACCACCCGTGCAGGCGGTGCTTTCTGTGATCGTGCAACATTGAGCTATCGGTTCGGGGAGTTGGCTGATGATTGCTTGGGCGCGAGCGCGGAGGGAGTCTGTGTTTTCTGCGATAAACTCGAGAGCGGGCACGCCGCAGGGTGATTTTTCAGATTTGGTTTCGAGATAGGTATCGATGCACTCTTGGAGCACAGTGAGGATGAGTTTGTCACAGCGGACTGCGCGGAAGAAAGGCTCTTGTTTGATGCCTGCAACGAGTTCTTTTTTTCCTGCGATGATCCCAGACTGGGGGCCTCCGAGAAGCTTGTCACCAGAGAAACAAACGAGGTCGATCCCGTTGCGAAGCGCTTCTTGTGGGGTGGGTTCGCGCTCGATAGGGGCGAGTTGGTCGGTCTGCATCATGGCGCCAGAACCAATGTCTTCGACAAGCGGAAGATCGTAGCTGTGGGCGAGGTTGGAAAGATCCGTAGCGCTCACTTCTTCTGTGAATCCTCCGATGTAGAAGTTGGATCGGTGCACCTTGAGGATCATGGCGGTGCGGGAGGTGATGGCTTTTTGGTAGTCGTTGAGGTTGGTTTTATTGGTGGCGCCCACTTCGACGAGTCGGGCTCCAGAGGTTTCCAAAATGTCGGGAATGCGGAACCCTCCACCGATTTCGACAAGTTCGCCACGGGAGACGATGACTTCATTTTTGCCTTTTTTGCACAAGTGTCGAAGGATGATGACGAGTGCTGCTGCGCAGTTGTTGACTGCGGTTGCGGCTTCGGATTCTAAGAGGGAGGCTAGGGCTGTTTCTAAGTATCCCGCACGCTTGCCCCGTGTGCCATCGGGGAGGTTGAATTCGAGATTGCAGTATCCTGTCGCGATGTCGCTGAGCGTGTCTGCCGCTTTTTTTCCAAGTGGTGAGCGTCCAAGGTTGGTGTGGATGATGACACCGGTGGCGTTGATGACGGATTGAATGCGGCTGTTTGAAAAGGCAACGAGGCGGTCGGCGATATCGCGTTCGATCTCTTCGCGGGTGGGTGGGTTTTCAGAAAATTGGCCATCGAGGATGTTTTTGCGGATGGTTTGGATTTCGCGTTGCACAAAGGCGGTAACCATCGCGCGGGGGAGTGGGCACGAGCTCGCAAGGCGTTTGGCGAGGAGTTCGACAGAGGGTAGGTTTTTAAGTGCCTGTTGATGAATGCGCATAAATAAATTCTAGTTGTTTATCCTGAGATTGACAAGGCTTCTGATTCTTCTCAAGTTGCTCGCGTGAACGAAACAATCCAAGAGACACCATTGGCTTCCCTCCACGTAGAATTGGGGGCGAAGATGATTCCTTTTGCTGGCTGGAATATGCCAGTGCAATACACAAGCATCATGGACGAGCACTTTGCGGTGCGCGAAGATGTGGGTGTGTTTGATATTTCCCACATGGGACAGTTTGTGCTTGAGGGAGAAGGGGCTGAGGCGTGGCTCAATACCATTTTGACAAATGATGTTGATAAGCTGGAGCCTGGCCAAGGGCAATACACCTTTATGCTTAATGAAAAAGGTGGTGTGATCGATGATTTGATTATTTACCGTCAGGCTGAAGGAAAGATTTTTATGGTGGTGAACGCCTCCATGATTCCTGTGGATTTTGAGTGGTTGCAGAAACATCTTCCAGAAGGATTGACGCTGACCAACGAGAGCGACGATTGGGCTGGCATGGCCGTGCAGGGACCTAACTCGCCCGCTACATTTTCTAAGCTCTTCCCAGGGCGTGAGTTGCCACCGCGCAACGGGATTGATTTCTGGGAGCACGAGGGAGAAACATTGATTGTTTGTCGCACTGGATACACGGGCGAAGACGGTTTTGAATTTTTCAGTTCCGCTGAAAAAGGTCAGGATTGGTTCAAGGCCTATATTGAAGCAGGGGCGAAGCCTTGTGGACTTGGCGCACGTGATACGCTTCGTTTGGAGGTGTGTTATCCATTGAACGGATCGGATTTATCTCCTGAGCGCACACCGCGTTCGGCTGGTCTTGGTTTTGCGGTTTCTCTGACAAAAGAATGCGGCTTTATCGGTGATGAAGTCGTTAAAAAAGAAAAGGAAGAAGGATTTAAAGAGCGCTTGGTAGCGTTGGCTTATACGGGAAAAGGCGCTCCACCACGTGCGCATTACGGTGTGTTCACTAAAGAGGGCGAGCAAATCTCCGAATTGACCAGCGGTGTTCTTTCTCCTAGCTTGAAACAAGGAATCGCTTTGGCGTATTTGCCCGTAGAATATGCGAAGATCGATACGCTTGTAGATATCGATGTGCGCGGTCGCCGATTCGAAGCAAAAGTTGTGAAAAAACCCTTTTACAAAAAGGGCTAATTCTGCGAAGAAAGATTTACGAAAACTTTACTAAGTTAATTTCACCATTAAGACACCAATTATATTATCATGAACGTTCCAGAAAATTTACGTTACACGAAGGATCACGAGTGGGTTCTTCTCGAAGGCGATGTTGCCAAAGTGGGGATCACTGATCACGCACAGGAAGAGTTGACAGACGTTGTGTTTGTTGAGCTTCCCGAGGAGGGTCGCAGCTGTGATGCTGAAGATCCCGTTGCTGTGGTTGAGTCTGTAAAAGCTGCTAGTGACATCTACTGTCCTGTTGCTGGAGAAATCGTTGAGGGAAATGCCGCTCTTGAGTCCGACCCATCACTCGCCAATACGGATCCTTTTGGTGAAGGTTGGATCTTTAAAATCCGCGTGGCTGATCCTGCTGCTGTTGAGAGTTTGCTTTCCGCAGATGAGTATAAGGCTTTGATTGGCTAATTTTTTTGAAATGAATACCTTATAAGATACAGGCGTGCTTCGGCACGCCTGTATTCTTTGGAACAACAACTTAACTTTTAACAAATCCTATTTTATGTATAAAAATTTTTGCAGCCGTCACGTTGGAAGTGTGGGGGAGACTCGCGATGCCATGATCAAGGCGCTCGGTTACGAGCAGATTGATGATTTGATCAATGATGCCGTGCCAACAAACATTCAAGGAATGCCAGAAATGGACCTTCCAAAGGCCCAGAGTGAAATGGCTGCTTTGAAACGTCTCCGTGAAATTATGGGGCAAAATAAGCTGATGAAGTCTTATATTGGTGAAGGCTACTATGGCACGATTACTCCGCCCGTGATTATTCGGAATATTTTAGAAAATCCAGGTTGGTATACCGCTTATACTCCCTATCAGGCAGAGATTTCTCAAGGTCGACTCGAGGCTTTGTTAAACTTCCAGACCATGATTTCGGATCTGACCGCTCTGGACGTGGCGAACTCATCACTTTTGGACGAGGGCACGGCTGCTGCTGAAGCAATGACTCTTGCGAAGTCTGGAAATCGTAAAGGCACTAAGATTTTTGTAGCGGATACCTGTTTGCCTCGCACGATTGATGTGGTGAAAACTCGCGCCGAACCTATCGGGGTGGAGGTGATTGTGGGCGATTGGAAAACATTTGATCCGTCGGACGTTGAGGGGCTTTTTGCCGTGCTTGTGCAGTATCCTGACGTTTCGGGTTCGGTGGAAGACTACACCGAATTCTTTGAAAAAGCGCACGCTGCTCGTTTGATTACGATTGTTGCGGCTGATATCCTTGCTCTCACCGTTCTGAAGGCTCCAGGTGAATTTGGTGCTGATATTTGTATTGGAAATACCCAACGCTTTGGTGTTCCTCTTGGATTTGGAGGTCCTCACGCAGCCTTTATGGCATGCACGGATAAGTTGAAGCGCAAGATGCCAGGTCGTTTGATTGGGGTGTCTATCGATTCTCAAGGAAAGCCTGGATACCGTCTCGCTCTGCAAACGCGCGAGCAGCATATTCGCCGTGAAAAAGCGACCTCAAACATTTGCACCGCACAGGTATTGCTCGCTGTGATGGCATCCATGTATGCTGTTTACCACGGACCTGACGGGTTGAAAAATATTGCACGCAACACACATTTCTCAGCTCGTATTTTGGCTGAGAGTCTCAAGGCTGCAGGTTTTGAACTGACCAATGAGTCTTACTTTGACACCATTACGGTGAAAACGCCTGGCAAGGCAGATGAAATTGTCGCTGCCGCTTTGGAAAAAGGATATAACCTTCGCCGCGTGGATGCCGATCATGTAGGTATCTCTGCGGATGAAACCATGGGGTGTCAGGAGGGCGTTGAAGTGCTCGAGGCTTTTGGAATTGCCCGAGACGCTATTGTGATTCCTGAAATGTCAGAGACGGCTTGGGACGATTCATTTTCTCGTCAGTCCGCATTTTGCACGGCGCCCGTGTTTAATAGCTATCACTCAGAAACAGAGATGATGCGTTATTTGTCACGTCTCGAGAAAAAAGACTTAGCCCTGAACGAATCGATGATTGCGTTGGGGTCCTGCACCATGAAGCTGAACGCTGCGTCAGAGATGATGCCGTTGAGTTGGCCTGAGGTTACGGATATTCACCCCTTTGTTCCCGCAGAACAAAGTGTGGGTTACCGAGCCATGCTTGATGAGTTGGCTGATTGGTTGGCTAAAATTACAGGTTTTGCTGCTGTTTCCCTCCAACCCAATGCGGGTTCTCAGGGGGAATATGCAGGGCTTTTGGCGATTCGCCGTTATCACATTGCCAATGGCGATACCAACCGTGACATCTGCCTTATCCCTACATCAGCGCACGGAACCAACCCTGCAAGCTGCGTGATGGCAGGATTTAAGGTGGTTCCCATTGCTTGTGATGATGCTGGAAACATCGATGTTGCCGATCTCAAAGAAAAGGCTGAAAAACATGCCGAAAATCTCGGTTGTTTGATGATTACTTACCCGTCCACTCACGGGGTGTATGAATCTACTATCGTTGAGATTTGCGAAATTATCCACGCTCAAGGCGGTCAAGTTTACATGGACGGCGCAAATATGAATGCGCAAGTTGGACTCACGAGCCCTGGATTTATCGGAGCGGATGTTTGCCATTTGAACCTGCACAAAACATTTGCGATTCCTCACGGTGGTGGTGGTCCTGGAGTTGGCCCTATTGGTGTGGCTGAGCAACTTGTTCCTTATCTTCCCGGTCACGGATCATTGGAGACAAAAGAAGGGGCTGTTTGTTCTGCTGCTTACGGAAGCGCAAGCGTGAACGTGATCACTTGGATGTATATCGCCATGATGGGAGCTGATGGATTGACCGAAGCTACAAAGATGGCGATTCTCAATGCCAACTATGTTGCAAAGCGCCTCAGTGAAGCTTACCCTATTCTTTATACAGGAAATAAAGGGCTCGTGGCGCATGAATGTATTATCGATCTTCGTCCGCTTTCCGATGTCAGCCATATCACTGTGGAAGATGTAGCAAAACGCCTCATGGACTATGGTTACCACTCACCTACGATGAGTTGGCCTGTTGGTGGAACGCTCATGATTGAGCCTACGGAATCGGAATCTAAAGCGGAACTCGATAAGTTCTGTGATGCGATGCTTTCGATTTACGAAGAGATTCAAGAAGTCATCGACGGTCGGGCAGATCCAGAGGATAACGTGCTCAAAAATGCCCCTCATACGGCAGAAATGGTCAGTAGCGATACTTGGAACCATGCTTATGGACGGGAAAAGGCTGCGTATCCAATGGCTTGCCAGCGCGATCACAAGTTCTGGCCAGCGGTTGGACGGATCGACAACGTGCACGGAGACCGCAACCTTGTGTGTTCTTGCGCAGGGATGGAGAACTATGAGTAATCCCAAGCGGGTTGCGTAAAGTTTATAAAAACTAAAAAAGGCGGAGGTTGGTGAGTTGCCAGCTTCCGCCTTTTAGGTTGTTGGATTCGGTTGGACGGAGCTTAGCCCCGCAAGGTAACCCGTAGTCCAAGCGTTTTGAAAATTGAATCCGCCTGTAACGCCGTCAATATCGAGAATTTCGCCTGCAAAGTAGAGCCCAGGAGTGATTTTGCTTTCCATCGTGCGCAGGTTGACTTCTTTGAGTGGGACGCCTCCACAAGTGACAAATTCGTCTTTGTTGATGCTTTTTCCAGAAACGTGAAAAATGCCATCGGTGAGTTGTTGAGTGAGTTGCTTAAGGGTGGATTTATTGAGTTGGGACCATGTGAGATGCTCTGGCACGGAGGATGCGGCGCAAAGGCTTTGCCAGAGACGTTTGGGAAATCCTTCAAAGGGGGATCGCTTGGAGATTTGACGTTTCCCCCAAGTGGTTCGGGTGTTGGTGAGAACGTCCTCGACATCGGTGTCTGGAAGCCAGTTGATGTGGATGTTAAATTGGTAGTGTTTTTGGAAAAAGATGCGGGCTCCCCAGGCCGAGAGGCGTAGGATCGCTGGACCGCTGAGTCCGTGATGGGTGATGAGCAGAGGGCCTGAAGCTTGGAGGTGTTCTGATTTTTTGCCTTCCCGAAAAGCAATTTTTGCATGGGTGACTGAGACACCCGAAAGTCCGTCTAGGCGAGGATCGCTGATATCAAACGCAAAAAGCGAAGGCGCATCGGGTTCAAGAGTGTGTCCGAGAGAAGTGGCGAGCTTGGCGCCGGCGGAGAGTCGGGTTCCTCCCGTGGCGAGTAAAACAGAGCGAGTGTGGTAGGTTTCCCCGTGTTCAGTGCTGACACAAAATCGAGAAGGCGTGGCGTTTTCGGGATGAATAGCAACGACGCCGTGACTTGTTTTTACTGTGACTCCTGCTTCTTTTGCGGCGCAAGTGAGGCAGTCGATGATGGATTGGGAGTTGTCCGATACGGGGAAAACGCGTCCATCGGGTTCCGTTTTAAGTGGAACTCCGCGAGACTCAAACCATTGAATGGTATCCGCGGGGGTCCATCGGTGAAATGGGCCGATGAGTGATCGG
>CAZOWD010000101.1:0-4195 GCA_964583225.1 uncultured Verrucomicrobiales bacterium
GGTTTGTATTTTGGAAAGACATCAAACAACATCAAATTTTATTCAAGCGTTTGACTTAAGCAGTTACACTCGAACAAGCGTCACCAAATCCGAAACCATCTAAATCATGACATATTTTTCCGAAATAAAAAGACAAACCGTTTCTGCTCAGTAAATCTACAAACGGAGAGCTTTACTCCTTCAAAATATACGCCTCACACAGATCAATCGTCGCTTCGATGCCTCGTTTGTGGGTTCGCTCTGTGCTGTGAGATGAAGCCACCCCAGGACCAATCAGCCCGACCCGAAAATCATTTCCTGCAGCACGTGCGGCAGAACCGTCCGATCCATAATACGGGTAAACATCCAGTTTATAGGGAATTCCGCCTGCGCGAGCTAATTCAACGAGCTTCTTGCGCATTCCATAATCGTAAGGCCCCGTGGAGTCTTTCACGCATATAGAACACGCCGTTTCCACACCCTCGCAAGCATCCCCCAACACACCCATATCCAACACCAACAACTCCTCAATGCCTTCGGAATAACCGCAGGCACCTCCATGCCCCACCTCTTCGTAGTTGGAGAAAAACAATTCCACCGGAACATCCTTCCCCTGAAACCGACGCGCCAATTCAAATAAAACAAAACACCCCGCCTTGTTGTCGAGAAATCGAGATTTTATAAACCCGCTCTCCAATTCCTCGTAATTCGGATACAGGCAAACCATGTCTCCGATCTCGATACCAAGCTCTCGAACGCCCTCCTGATTTTCTACCACCTCATCGAGCCTAATGTGCATATTTGCCAAACTCCGAGTTGTTTTTTCGCGGGAGTTATTCGTGTGGGACGATGGATCATTTAACAATATCGTGCCCGTAAACACCTTGCCCTCCAGCGTATGAATCCGAACATACTCTCCTTCCGCTCCCGTTAGAGATAATCCACCAATGGTCGAAAACCGAAGCGTTCCATCACTTTTCACCCCAGAAACAATCGCCCCCAAGGTGTCGACATGAGCCGCAATGGCCAACTTAGGATTTGCCCCCAACGCACAGCGAACCGCCCCTTTGGTTGTAATCTCTGGCGCATACCCCATCTCTCGAAGAACGCTAACAATGTAGTCACACGCATCATGGGTAAATCCAGAAGGAGAATCGATCGCAATCAATTTTTGTAACGTTGTGTAATCAGTCATAAGCAAATTCAATAAAACCTGCCAACTTCATGACAGATCCACACCGTCACCCCAAGAAGATAAAAACCAATCCTGCAAAACCCTCAATTCATCCATGACATTTTCAACAAATCATGCAATCCTCCCACAGCAAACAATTGAACACCATGTCAGACACATTTCATTCATTCGAAACCGATGCTCCATTTGAGCATTGCTGCGATTGTGGCTGCGACTTGCATGATGCTGAAATGTTTATCGTAAACCAATCCTTCGTTGGCGAGGAATGCGTTTTTGAGCTCGCGCTCTGCCACACATGCCGACAAAAAATGCACGAACAACTCTCTGAGCAGTCCCGCATCGCCATGTTTGATTTCATGCACGATCATGTCGATATGGAATCCCGCGCCAAAAAGCTCGGTTGCGACTCCCCCACTAGCGACTACTTAGCCACCTGCATCAGCTGTCACCAACCGCGTGACCTCACAAAAGGTTACACAATTGGAGGAATGTTCTGTGGCTCTCACCTCATCAAAGGTCCCTTCCCCATGCTCATGTGTAGCACCTGCGAGGAAGCCCTAGCCGAAACCATCTCTGATGAAACCCGCAAAATGTGGGATGACTTCATCTCAACGCATTTCCCAGGTCCTCCGTCCGAAGTAAAACTCCCTACAGGATCCAAACCAGTTTTTGTCTAACTCACCCCTTTTAATTTTTTTTCAAATCCATGTCTCTCACCACCGTTCTCGACACCATCGAAAAAGGCACAGCATACCTTGAAAAAAAAGGTATCGAAGATGCACGGCGCAATATGCAACTGCTCGTCACCCACCAATTAGGGTGCTCCCGAGTGGAACTCTACATGCAGTTTGACCGACAGATGAGGGAAGACGAACTCGCCCCGCTTCGAGAAAAACTCCTCCGCCGCGGAAAAGGAGAACCGCTTCAGCACATTCTCGGAACCGTGGAGTTTTACCGTCGAGAATTTAAAACAGATGCCCGCGCACTTATCCCCCGACCCGAAACGGAAGAATTAGCCGACATCGTTCTCAAGCTTCCCGAGCTTCAACCTGCTCCTCCAGCGGAGGACGAACCGCTCGATCCAGCCACCGCTTACGCAAATCAACCAGACATCTCCCCTGCGCTCGTTGCGGAAACACCTGAAGAGGGTTCAGAAAACACCTCACCTCTCCCCGAGGAAAAACCAGACAACCGACTGCGCATTTTAGACATGGGAACGGGCTCTGGAGTTTTAGGACTCACGCTTTCCGCTGAACTTGGAGGACGGTGTAGCGAAGTCGTTCTGGCCGATATTTCACCGGACGCACTCACGCTCGCAGGCGAAAATGCAGAACTGCTCGGACTTCCACGCCATCAACTCATTGAAACCAATCTATTCTCCAATCTCAAAGGAGAAAAATTTCATCTCATCGTAGCCAATCTCCCCTACATCCCTGAAAGCGATCGGGCAACGCTCTCCCAAGAAGTCCTCCGCGATCCCGACACCGCTCTTTTTGGCGGAAAAGATGGTCTGGACATCGTGCGCGATTTCATTCATCAATCTCCCTCCTTTTTACATCCCAATGGAATCGTCGCTCTCGAAATAGGCTACAACCAAGCCGAAACCGTTGAAGCCTTACTTAAAGAAGCGGGCTTCAGCGACATCCACACGGAAAAAGACCTCAACCAAATTCCACGTTTCCCTATCGCAACGTTCAAATCATAACCTACAACCTAACTTAATCATTACACCCAAAACAAACCATGGATAAACTTCTCATTCGCGGCGGAGCAACTCTTGAAGGCGCCGTCCACATTTCTGGCTCAAAAAACGCAGCTCTTCCTATTTTAGCAGCCACTCTTCTCACGAGCGAAACCTGCATTATTCGACACGTCCCAGATGTTTCCGATACCAACTACATGTTGCAAATCCTCACAGCCCTCGGGGCCGAGGTCGAGCGCTCCAGCGGAACGGTTCGCATCACCGCAGGAAATATTGGTTGTGAAGCTCCCTACGAAATTGTTTCTAAAATGCGCGCCTCTATCTGCGTAACGGGTCCTCTCCTCTCCCGTCTGCACAAAGCTCGCGTTTCTCTCCCCGGCGGATGCGTCATCGGCGACCGCCCCGTAGACCTTCACCTCAAAGGGCTTGAAGCTCTCGGAGCCTCGCTGGATATAGAAGGCGGAAACATGTATCTTGAGGCAAAAGAAGGCCTCATCGGAACGGAATGCGACCTCCGAGGCAAACACGGCCCCACCGTTCTAGGCACGGACAACATGATGATGGCTGCGGTGCTCGCCGAAGGCACCACCGTGATCGAATCTGCAGCCTGTGAACCTGAGGTGGTAGACCTCGCAAACTTTCTCAATAAAATGGGCGCAAAAATCACAGGTGCGGGCACAAGACGCATCACGATTGAAGGAGTCAAAAAACTCAACGCCGTAGAACACACCGTCATTCCAGACCGAATCGAAGCGGGCACGTTCATGATTGCTGGAGCTATGGCTGCCAGCCCAGAGCACGGAATCACCCTGCACCGCGTCTGCCGTGAAGACCTTGCACCGTGCACAGAAAAACTTATCGAAGCCGGACACTCTGTCGAATTTAACGAAATTGGCACATCCTGCGTTGTCAAACCAGGACACAACCCAGTAGGTGCCAATATTGTCACCGCTCCATTCCCTGGGTTCCCCACCGATATGCAGGCGCAATTCACCTCGCTGTTTGCCATCACTCCTGGCATCTCTGTAGTCGAAGACACCATTTTCCCCCAGCGCTTCATGCACTGCGCAGAAATGGCTCGGATGGGAGCCAATATCAAAATTGATAACGGAACCGCTCTGATTCAAGGTGTTCACGAGCTTTCTGGCGCACAAGTTATGGCGTCTGACCTCCGAGCATCCGCCGCGCTTGTGCTCTCCGCACTTTGCGCTAAAGGAACTACGGAAATTCACCGCGTCTACCACATCGATCGCGGTTACGAAAACATCGACGACAAACTCTCCATGCTCGGAGCTAACATCGAGCGCGTAAAAGAATAA
>CAZOWD010000101.1:4295-6985 GCA_964583225.1 uncultured Verrucomicrobiales bacterium
CAACTATCTCATCAAAAAGGGCACTCCGCATCATACGGAGTGCCCTTTTTTATTAAGAATGAAAAAGACAATCAGAACTACTATTTAAGCTCAACCTCTACGGTTTCTTGAGCTTCAAATTTGATTCCATCGATTCCTTTGAGAGCCTCTTTGGTTTTCTCAAAATCACCTCCCTGAAGCGCTTTCAACTTCTTAGGATCTTTGACCACTTTGCCAAAATCGATTTCCATAATCGTAATCGTATCTCCGTCCACATAGGTGGCATTTGTTTTGGCGATTCCTGGATCAAACTTCATCTTCATCGTCATACGCATGTCTTTCATAACCCCCTGCATCATGGCCAAAGCTTGGTCATCCATAGGATTATCCTCGTCTTTTTTCTCTTCTTTGGCAGGTTCTGATGCTTCTTTTCCTTTGGGCTGTTTCTGACTAATCACTAACTTGCCGTCAGCATATTTGAAAGTAGGCTTATCCGCATCTTTGTTTTCTTTTGGCTGAGGCCCGCCATCTCCCATGTTCATGGCATCGGCTGTTTTGTAATCCAGCTTGTTGATGTCTGCGAATTTAAACACGGTGCGCACTCCCATTTTGCCGTTGGTATCGATTTTGGTCACGCTAACTAACTCCACGCCCTCGCCCATTTTTTTGGCACGCTCAGTCGCTTTTGTTTTATCGAGCATTTCTTCAAATGGATCCTTGGCTTTAATCCCAGCTTGGGCCGCTTGAGATGCGGACAATCGCATCATCTGCACCATCTGGTCACCGAAGAGTAAATCTTCAGTTATCGTTCCACTTCCATCTTTTTTCAAAGTAATCGTGGACTCCACTTGCAAGCAACTGTTCAACGTAAAGAGCGCCAACAAGCTTGTTACCATCAATAATAATTTAGTTTTCATACGAATGTATTAACAAGAAAATCATTTCCATTGTCGAGCACATAAATATTTAATAAACAAAACTCATGCGCTTACACCACCAATGGCTCGGTCAGGGAGTAGATTACGAAAACGCTCTCGAACTCCAAAATAAATGCGTGCAGGATGTGTTTGCGGAGAAAATAGGCAACCAACTACTCACCCTCGAACACGCCCCAGTTTATACCATTGGGCGCACCCGCGACCGATCCTCACTAGGGGAAACCAACCACCTACCCCATCCAGTCATTGAAATCAGCCGAGGCGGTCAAGCGACTTACCACGGACCAGGGCAACTCACGGGCTACCCCATCATCAACCTCCACCCATTAGGAAACGATCTCCACGCCTATATCCGAGCGATTGAAGAAACCTTGATCCGCACCTGCGCAGAATATGGCGTCTCAGCCCGCCAACGCGAGGGATTAACTGGAGTTTGGGTTGAAAATAGAAAGCTAGCCTCCATTGGAGTCGGCGTTCGGAAATGGATTGCGCTCCACGGGTTTGCCATCAACATCACTCAAAAAAGCCTCAGCGGGTTCTCGGCAATCACCCCGTGTGGCATCGATGGCGTTTCCATGACTTGTTTGGAAAATGAATGCGGTCGTGAACTCGACGTGCTAGAGTTTGCCAACCGCGTGGTGCCTCACCTCGAAGCAGTCATGACCGAGATGGAATCTAAAACCTCGAAAAATTAGGCATAAGCCAACACACCCCGCACTCTCTTTTTTTTCACGTGATGCCCAAGCCAACGTTCCAAAACACCCACCCCCATGCTCCGCACGGATTTATGGATGTCTTAAAATGGAAACTTGGGATCACACCCAAAGACCCGCCACTTTTAGAAAATTCATCCGATCGCCCCGAACAGGTTGAGCCAGATTTGTCCTCCATCCACTCACCCGACCCCAACGTGATTCAAATCACTTGGATCGGCCACTCGTCATTCCTCATCCAAACCCAAGGATCCAACATTCTCATCGATCCAGTTTACGCCAAATACTGCTCACCGCTACCACTCCCCAGCCTGCGCCGACTCCAAAATCCAGGTATCCCATGGGACCAATTACCAGCAATCGACACCGTTCTGATCACCCACAACCACTACGACCACCTCGATGCCAAGGTCGTTAAAAAACTAGCAAACTCAGCGCAATTTTTTGTTCCTGAAGGGCTCGACTCATGGATGAAATGGCACGGAGTCCAAAACGTCACCAGCTTGTCTTGGTGGGACAACGCGCCTATTTCCGATAAAATCCAACTCACCGCGTGCCCAGCCCAGCACGGTTCGGCACGCACGCCGAAAAACCGCAATAAAACTCACTGGTGCGGATGGATGCTGGAGATACTCCCCACAAAACAAAAAATATACCATGCTGGAGACACTGGTTACTGCCCGCATTTTCAAGAAATAGCCAAACGGTTTTCTTCAGCCTCCCCCATCGACATCGCGCTACTGCCCATCGGAGCCTATTCTCCGCGCGCGCTCATGCACCCCGTGCACATCAACCCTGAAGAAGCGGTTCAAATCCACAAAGAGATTCAAGCTATCCAATCCATTGCATGCCACTGGGGCACATTCCGACTAACTGATGAACCCGTCATGGAACCTTTAGAACTCCTAAAATCGGCAAAAAAATCCGCAAATATCAAAGACAACGCCTTTATTCACCTCCCCATCGGCGGCAGTATCCAACTCCCCGCCAACACCGAACATCATCGTCAAAAAACAAACCACGATAACGCTTCAGAATAAAAATTGTCTCTTGATAAATC
>CAZOWD010000102.1:0-6950 GCA_964583225.1 uncultured Verrucomicrobiales bacterium
AATGGGTAAAGCTGAATCTTTCTAGAGATGCAAGCCTAGATTTCTGAGGCCCTTTTTGGGCTACTTCTTTTTGCCATCTAGCTGACGGAAGCTATTGATTCTCAACTGCCCCTCAGCCTCTTTCAATCCATCAATCAGAGGAAAGTTCCGTTCCGTGCGAGCGCTTACAGGTTCGTTGGTGACAATCAAGTTACTACCTTTCTTAAGAATCCCCTGCAAGGCCCCCACTACGCGAGGGTCTACTCGAAACCACTCGTCCATATTGATCGGGCGGAACGAATTATGCCTATCTACTGGGATCCACGTGGGTGTTGCTTTTTTTCCTTTGATATTCCATCCTGAAAAAACAAATGCTGACGTTCCGTGCACACGCTTCGACCATAGATTGACGCTCACAGGCGCTTCGCCAATGACAATTCCATTTCTCAAGATAAACAATTTCTTCTGTCCCCTACTGAAAATCAACGAAACTGGTCCATGCGGGGAATATTGAGGATTCCACACATACTCGGTGTTGTATCCCTTTCGAAACCCTCTTTTTTCATTTTTGGGAGTAAAGTGATCTGGCAATCCTTTAGAAATCACCACCGTTGTTCCTTTATTGGTTAAAGAAAATAACTTTCTCGCAAACTCATAAGGCAGGTGAATGCACCCGTGTGACGAAGTGCCTACTCCAGTAGGTATGTAACCCGCGTGTAAAGCAACCCCCTCCCAAGTCAAACGCTCGGAATACGGCATCGGAGCATTATTGTATTTCTTTGAATGGTGATTGGCATCTTTATTGAGAATGTAAAAAACTCCCGTGGGTGTTTCAAATCCTGGCCGCCCCGTGCTCACGCGACAAGTTCCTATCCTAATTCCATTTCGGTAAACCGCAGCGGTCTGTGTGCGCAAACTAATAGAAACGAGAACGGGACCTTCCGTCGAAAGTTCAGGATGCCAAGTGTATGTGTTGGGATCGTGTTCGTGGTTCGCCGCTCTGACGGACGAAACACTCACAAGCGAAATGAGAGCCAAAATTAAACAGAAAAACTTAGTAGCTGAACGAGTTAGCATTCGCAAATCGTAAAAAAGAAATGAAGGTAGTCAATTGGTTTTTTGGTAAAACTTTAGGACTTTTCGGCTCTACCGTTGACCCGCTACAGGAGTAGAGGCAAACTGCACCGCGCATGCAACTCACCCTACCACCCGCACCTTTTTCCACCGATGATGCATTAAACCGATTTCTCGATTTCACCATCGAGTCCGGCATCGAGCTTTACGATCATCAGGAGGAAGCGATCCTAGAACTTTTTGCGGGAAATAACGTGATTCTCAACACCCCCACGGGATCCGGGAAATCTCTGGTAGCTCTAGCGATGCATTATAAATCGTGGTGTGCTGGGCACATTTCTTACTACACGGTGCCGATTAAAGCGCTCGCCAATGAAAAATTCCTCTCGCTCTGTGGCACATTTGGCCCAGAAAATGTCGGGATGATCACGGGCGACGCCACGGTAAACCCATCGGCCCCCATCATCTGTTGCACGGCAGAAATTCTCTCGAACCTTGCCCTACGCGAAGGCTCCAAAGCAAAGGTGAACGATGTCATCATGGACGAGTTCCATTATTATTCCGATCACGAACGCGGAGTAGCGTGGCAAATCCCTCTGCTTACACTGCCACAGGCGCGTTTTCTTCTGATGTCCGCAACCATCGGCGATACCGCATTTTTTCAAAAAGAACTCACCTCGCTCACAGGCGCTGAAACGTCCCTAGTGCTTTCAGAACAACGCCCCGTGCCACTCGAGTTCACCTATTCAGAAATCCCACTCACCGAGCAAGTCACTGAGTTGGTTGAAAAAAACAAATCGCCAGTTTATCTCGTCCACTTCGCCCAACGCGCCTGCGCCGAGTCAGCCCAAGCGCTGCTTTCGAGTAATTTCTGCACCAAGGAAGAAAAACGTGAGATTTCTGAGGCGCTACAAGAAGCCAATTTCCGCTCACCCTACGGAAAAGAAATCAGCAAACTACTCCGCCACGGCGTTGGAATCCATCACGCTGGATTACTTCCCAAATACCGACTCCTCGTGGAAAAGCTCACCCAGCGCGGGTTGCTCAAAGTGATTTGTGGCACCGACACCCTAGGCGTGGGCGTGAACGTCCCAATCCGATCAGTTCTTTTCACCCAACTTTGCAAATACGATGGCGCAGGCACCAAAATCCTCTCGGTGCGCGACTTCAAACAAATCGCAGGACGGGCGGGACGTCGCGGGTTTGACGATGTCGGGTATGTCGTGGCCCAAGCACCTGCGCATGTGATTGAAAACATCCGACTCGAAGCCAAAGCCGCGGCAGGAAACGGAAAGAAAAAGAAATTTGTCAAAAAGAAGCCACCTGAAAATGGTTACGTAGCGTGGAATGCCGATACCTTTGCCAAGCTACAAACCTCCCCACCTGAACCGCTCGTTTCTAGCTTCAAACTCCGCCACAACCTCATGCTCAACGTCCTCAGTCGCACGGACGAAGACGGGTGTGCCGAGCTAAAACGCATTATTGAGATCAGTCACGAAACGGAACTTTCCAAGAAAAAGATCCGACTCCGCGCTCGCGAAATGTTTTTTGCGCTCGTTCGAGGAAAGGTGCTCACCATCATTCCTCCATCCGAGCGAGACGCCACAACGGGTTGCAAAGTGAAACTTCACATCGACCTTCAAGACGACTTCACAATGAACCAAGCGCTCGGGCTGTATCTCATAGAAACCATCCCAGAACTTGACCGCGAAGCTCCAGACTACGCACTCAATGTGATTTCACTGATCGAAGCCATTTTAGAAAACCCCGCCGCCATCCTCCGTGCTCAAGTCAACCACCTCAAAACAGAACTCATCAATGAACTAAAGGCCGAAGGCGTAGACTACGATGCCCGAATGGACCGACTCGAAGAAGTCACTCACCCGATGCCTGGCAAAGATTTCATCTACGACACATTCAATGCCTTCCGCACCAAACACCCGTGGATCGAGTCCGAGGGCATCCGCCCAAAATCTATCGCTCGCGAAATGTTTGAGGATTACATGTCTTTTGAAGACTACATCCGCGCCTACAAACTCGAACGCGCGGAAGCCATCCTACTCCGTCACCTCAGCGAAGTTTACAAAGTGCTCAGCCAGACGGTTCCGCCAGCACTCAAAACAGAGGATCTGCTCGATGCCGAAACATATTTTAAAGAACACCTCACGATGGTGGACTCCAGCCTCATCGATGAGTGGGAGCTCATGCGACAACAAAACGACCCCGATTACGTTCCCAAAGAAAAATCCGAAGCGAGCAGTGCCAAAAAACACGTTCGCCCGCTCAGTCAGCAAAAAAAATCATTCACCCGACTCGTGCGTAACGAGGTGTTCACCGCCGTTAAATACCTCTCCCACGACAACCTCACCGCATTTCTCGAACTTTTCGAAAAAAGCTCCGAAAACCCGTGGACTGTGGCGCGCCTTGACCCGCTACTCGACGAATACTTCCAGGAGCACCTTCGCATCCGACTCGATCCCGAAGCGCGCAATGCCAAGCATTGTCAAATCGAAGAAATCCCCGAAGACTCGCTGTGGCGCATCCGCCAGACGCTGTGCGATCCCGATGAATTAAACGATTGGGAACTCGTTATTTCTGTAGATCTTAAAGCGTCAGATGCCGAAAATCGTCCCGTCCTCACCTTGGAAGACCTGCACGCCATCGCGTTCTGAGATGGCGTGCTAAACGGTCAAAACCCGCCGAAAATCTCCGACTACCCTAAGTTTTCAATTCTGAAAACAACTGGGCGGGAGTTCACGCAACTGAGCTCCTCGATCTTTTTGAGCGTATCTTTGAGAAGACCAAACCGGCAAGAGTGAAGTTGGAACACCATATCCACAAAAGCGGCATCGAGATTGTCCGCATTGACTGGTGAGTGAGTTCCAGAGATCCCAATCCCCTCTTCCGCCAAGATGTTGGCGATTTTCGCCACCACTCCCGGCTCATCATTCACGTCAAAACGAACATAGTATGGGGTTTCGGTGTCTTCGATATCCATGAGGACGCCGTCGTCCTTGTAGGGAAGAAAACCTCGGTGAGTGGCGTTCTTTCCAAAGCTCCGAGCAGCCTCCACAATGTCTGCCACAACAGAAGACGCCGTAGGCCCTTTACCTGCGCCACGACCATAAAACAAAGATTCTCCGGCAGCATCACCAATCACAGCAACGGCATTAAACACGCCATTTACGCTGGAAAGCACATGACTTTTGGGGATGAAAGAAGGTTGCGTGCGTAGCTCGATCGTTCCGTCATCATGCTCACGAACAACACAGAGAAGTTTTACAACAAACCCGAGACGTTTGGCAAAATTGATGTCAATTTCCCGCACCATCTCAATCCCTCGCACATAAACACGCGCAGGATCTACAATAAATCCATAAGCGAGCGTGGTAAGCAAAATCGCTTTGTGAGCGGCATCCCATCCATTTACATCGAGAGTAGGGTCTGCTTCCGCATAGCCCAGTTCTTGGGCTTCCTTGAGTGCTTCTTCGTAACCCAAGCCAGCATCCGTCATACGTTCGAGAATGTAGTTGGATGTGCCATTGATAATTCCGGCCATAGACTTGATTCGGTTTCCAACAAATGAATCTTGAACGGTTTTGATGATTGGAATACCTCCCGCAACGGCAGCCTCAAAGTGGATAGGTGTGTCAAACTCACGAGAAAGAGCAAAGAGCTCCTTTCCCCGTTCAGCAAGGAGAGCTTTATTGCCGGTAACGACAGGTTTTTTCAAGCGAAGCGCAGCCGAAACAATATCAAAAGCAATAGTCGTCCCGCCGATAAGCTCCACAACGAGATCCACCTCGGGATCATTTACAACGTCTTGCCACTCGGTGGTAAATTTATCCACGGGCGCTCCTTCTGAGCGAACTTTATGGATGTCGCGCACGGCAATGCGGACGATTTCGGTTTCCACGCCTGACCGTTTAAAAATGAGTTCAGAGTTACGCGTTAAAGTTTCCCAAACACCAGTTCCAACCGTGCCGAATCCTACAAGTCCTATGCCGAGTTTTTTATTCATATAATGAGTTCTGTTGGCCATCATTGGCGCAGTTGTTTTGCCGTATTCAAGCCAATAGAAAAAGCCTAAAATACGCGGTATATCCAAGTTTGCTCATTTATTCGGGCACCCCTAAGTGACGTTTGAAAAAATCGACGCGTTTTCGTCTGAAATAATTAGTTTCGCCCGCACCGTGTCCACCGCCAGGAACGACGTAACACTCGAAATCTTTATCGGCTTTAATGAGTGCGTTTACGACTTGGAGCGTGCTTGAAGGATCGACATTTTTATCTAATTCTCCGACGACGAGCATGAGTGCACCTTGTAATTTATGAGCATTTGTGACGTTTGATTGTTCTTCGTAACATTTGCCTACGGGCCAATCCATCCACTGCTCATTCCACCAGATTTTATCCATTCGGTTATCGTGGCAACCAGAGTCGGCGGCAGCAGCTTTATAAAATTCTCCGTGGTTGAGAACGGCACTCATGGCGCTTTGTCCGCCTGCAGACCCGCCATAGATACCAACGCGAGAAAGATCCATGTAGGGGCGGGATTTGGCGGCATTTTTTATCCATTTAATACGATCTGGAAAACCTGAGTCCATTAAGTTTTTATAGGAAAAGTGGCTGAAATCGTGGTGGCGGTAGTTAGTGCCTAAGCCATCGATATTCACGACGATAAATCCTTCTTCGCAGAGTTCAGATAAATGACCTCTCCACGGATAAAAAGGTTTGGGAACAAAGGCGCCGTGGGGACCAGCGTAGATGTTTTCAATAACTGGGTATTTTTTCTTGGGGTCGAAATGGGGTGGAAATTGAATAATCCCCCAGATGTCGAATCGGTCATTTCTATCTTTGCAAACAAACCTCTCGGGGAGTTTTCGGTCTAGCTTTAAAAAACGTGAGATGTCGGCGCGAGCGAGTTCTGCAATTTTTTTTCCATCATCGGCGCGGTGAAGTTCGTGGACGGGTGGTTGATCGACCCGAGACCAGGTATCGATATAATACTTCTCCTGTGGCGAAAACTGTAAGGAGTGCATCCCATCTCCCTGAGTGAGAGCGATGAGATGTGAGCCGTCAAAGTTAATGCGATACCAGTGGATATGATACGGGTCTTCGCCACGATTGCGCCCGCTGGCCGTGAAGGTGATTTCACGTTTAACTGGATCGATTTTTTCGACGCTTCGGACCACCCAATCTCCGCGGGTGATTTGATTTTTCACCTTTCCGGAGATGCTGTCGATGAGGTAGAGATGTCGCCAACCATCACGTTCGGAGCCCCAGATGATTTCGTTTGATTGGGGGAGGAATTTACGGAATCGAACGCCTCCAACGTAGATGAAAGTGTCGCTTTCCTCCTTTGCCAAAACCCGTTGATTTCCCGATTGGGCATTAATGCCTAGAAGGTAATGTTTTCCAAAGCCACGCTCGACATATTCATAAATGAGCTCTTTTCCATGATTGATCCATGAGATACTTGAAATGGAAAAAGCATTTTTTGTTAGGTTGGGATCGGGTTGAAAAACGGTTGTATTTTCAACACTAAACACATGGGGTTCCACTCGATCAATCCGATCTCCAGGTTTGTCGTATCTCAGATAAGTGGTTTTGGGTTGAAGTTGATCTTTTGGGGACGATTCAACGAGCGTTACACGTCTTCTCTGACCTGGGTGAGTATAAAGGACATAAAAATGTGATGAATCTTTATTCCACACAGGTTTTCCGCCGTAATAATCGTTTTTTTCACGGGGTTTTGCCAAAAGTTTCTCAGATGCGTCACCTGATTTTTGAAGATAGACTGAACCATTTTTCACCGTGGCCTTCCACTTTCCGTCGGGAGACGTCTCCGATGGAAAATCATGTTTTTCTTGGGATGGTTGAGATTTTTTCTTTGG
>CAZOWD010000103.1:0-6922 GCA_964583225.1 uncultured Verrucomicrobiales bacterium
CCCTTATTCATCGTTGAGCTTGCATCCCATAGAGCCTGCTTCCATAGCAACCTACAGCTACGCACAATCCGGCTCCACTTTTTCAGAAAAAAAACAATATTTTTTGACTTTAGAGTTGCAAAATCAGCATTACCAATGATTATGTGTTCGCCTCCGCGTTTCATAATGAGACTCGAAGACATTTATTTAATCAACAAAGGAGCAAGCTATCGCAGGAAGACCTAAAAGACCAGGACGTGGAAACGTTGGACGCCGCCGGAACCGTCACCAATACGGTCCTCGCAAGAAAAAAGACGACGATCGTGAAGATAAAGTCGTAGAAATTGAAGGTGTTATTTCTTCAGTTCTTGCAGGAACCATGTTTAAAGTGACTCTCCCAAGCGGACACGAAGTTCTCGCTCATATTTCTGGAAAGATGCGCAAACGTTTCATCCGTCTCGTTGTTGGAGATAAAGTAAAAATGGAAATGTCACCTTACGACACCAGCAAAGCTCGGATCGTTTTCCGAGTGGGTTAATCTTCTCCAACCATCCATATTATTTGCATCCCCCCGATTCTCGAAATCTGGGGGATTTTATTTTCAGACAGCATTCTCCTCACCAACCTCTCCCAACTCACCACTTTTATCATGATCCGATTTTACGCTTACAAAGGCTGTAGCACCTGCCGTCGCGCCCGCAAATGGCTTCAAGAACACTCCATCAACTTTGAAGAAATCGCAATCCGCGAGCAACCACCCACGCTCGAAGAATTGCAATTAGCCCTCAAAGCAAAAGGATCCCTCAAATCCCTTTTCAACACCTCGGGAGTCGATTACCGCAAAATGAATCTCAAAGATAAACTCCCCACGCTCACAGAAAAAGAAGCCCTCGAACTACTCCACCAAAACGGCAACCTCGTCAAACGCCCCTTTGTGATAGGAGAGAACATCGCTCTCGTAGGCTTCAAAGAAACTGAATGGAATGAAACCTTCGGTTTCGAAGCTTGATTAAGGCTTGAAAAATAAAATCTGAACCACCACTCTCTCTGCAATGCTTTTCTTTGAAACATGGCAACAAGCGTTTCTTGCGGGACTCATCGTGGTGGTTTTTATCGCTTTCGTTAAAGAATGGATTTCCGCCGAACTCGTTGCGCTCTCAGCATTAATCACCTGCGTGATTACAGGGATTCTCAGCGTGCAACAAGGCGATCCATTTAACGCGCTTAAAGTCTTTTCCCACCCTGCCCCCATCACCGTAGCCTGCATGTTTGTGCTCAGTGCCGCGCTGGAGCGCACGGGCGTTATCGAAATCTTAGGTGTTTGGTTTGAAAAACTCGCCGGCACCTCCCCCTTGCGCATGCTGGTTGTGATGATGTCACTCGTTGCCTTTCTTTCCAGTTTTGCAAACAACACCCCCGTGGTGGTTATCTTTCTCCCCATCGTTCTCGCTATCTGTCGGAAGCGGGATTTTGTAGCTTCCAAATTTCTCATCCCCCTCTCCTACGCTGCCATTGTGGGAGGAACCGTAACCATTATCGGAACCTCCACAAACCTCATCGCTCTCGGCATTGCTGAAAAGCAAGGCATCACAGGCTTGAGCATGTTTTCCATCACCCCCTTAGGGATTTTATTTGTCGGTATTACTTTTATTTACATGCTCACCCTCGGCCGAAAACTTCTCCCCGACCGCGCCACGCTCGCCACCTTAATCGACAGCAAAAACTCCCGCGAGTTCATCACCCACGCTTTTGTCAAAAAAGGTAGCAACCTGGACGGCAAAAAATTCACCGAAGGCCCCCTCGCCAAGTTAAAAAAAGCACGCATCCTCGAAGTGCGCCGCAACGGACAACGGCTTCAAACCCCGCTGAATGAAATCGTTTTCGAAGCGGGCGATGAAATTGTATTTAAAGGAAATGTCGATGCCGTGCTCGGAATTTCTAAAACCGAAGGGATTGACGTCCGTGGCAATGATAGCCGAGGACTCGAAGGCATCCGCACAGAACACGCTTTGCTCATGGAAGGCATCATTGGGCCTGAATCTACCATGACAGGAAAAAGCCTCAAAGAACTCAACTTCCGTCAGAGGTTTGGCGTTCTCATTCTCGCGGTCCACCGCCGAGGTCGCAACCTTCAGGAACGATTCGAAGATGAAAAACTCGCCTTTGGCGACACCCTACTTGTGCAAGGGCCTGCAGAAAAAATGAACCAACTCTTTGAGCAACGCGACTTCATCAACCTGAGCGTGCGAACTCAGGCTCAGACCAGACAAGAAAAAGCTCCTATCGCCATTGCCGCCCTTCTCCTCTTTATGGTTATGGGTGCTCTTGGAGGCAAATTCGGAATCCCGCACGTCCCAATCGTTCAGTTGGCTCTCATCTCCGCCCTCATTGTGCTCATCACCCAATGCGTGCAACCTCAAGAAGCCTATCGCGCTATCGACTGGAAAGTCATTTTTATGATTTTTGGGATGCTCGGCTTCGGGATGGCGATCGAACGCTCTGGTCTTGCCCAACTCATTGCCACAGGACTCACCCACGGACTTGGAATCCAAAACCCCTACATCATGCTCGCCTTGATGTATCTTCTCGCAGCGGTGATGACCGAAATCATTTCCAACAACGCGGTGGCGGTTTTGCTCACCCCTCTCGTTATCGTTGTGGCGCACACGCTCGGAGTGAACCCACTCCCATTTATCATCGCGGTTATGTTTGGCTCCTCCGCCAGCTTTTCCACCCCCATCGGCTACCAAACCAACACCTTTGTTTACGGTGCAGGAGGGTATAAATTTGGAGACTTCTTCAAAGTAGGAGCTCCGCTCGCCATCATCCTCTGGCTTGTAGCAAGCATCACCATTCCTCTCCTCTGGCCGTTTTAAACAGCTAAGACAAATGGTGATGCTGGTAAGATTTTTTTAGAAGGCCTTGCCCTTCTAAGCGGTATTACCGTTGATCCAAAATCCCGAGAGCGCCTGCGCCTTCAGGCCCAGTGGGGCGATTCCAAGGCATAGTGCTCTCGTCCGATGTTGGCCCAATCGGCTTTTTCTTGCTAACGGAATCATCGTTTGAGCAAGAGATTAACGGTAAAAAAGCAAAGGCTAAAAAAGAATAGATAAGTTTACGCATGGGGAAAATTTAATGACTTCCACTCAACGAATCAAGCGCAATTCCTAACTCTCCAACTTTCTAGCCCAAAGCCACAAAATATCTGAGAGACGATTAAGAAACTGACAAGCTTCTCGTGATACGCCATCGCCCAGCGCCCAAGCTGTTAGCTCCGCCCTACGGCACACAGTTCGAGCCATATCCAATGCGGCGGCTCCGGCGTGGCCTTTTGCACCAGGCAGAATCCACCCCTCAAACTTTGTAGGCATTTCTACTGCGATACTTTCCAGCCAATCAATCTCTTTTTGAGTCAAACCAGGATAGCCGTCAGAGAGGTATTTTTCTCGTTTTTCCTCAGGAACCGACAACAACCCCATCAGCGTAATAAGGTGAACTTGAATTTCTCCAATCTGTTCTGAAATTTCCTCACCGACCCCCGCCACCCGTGCCATTCCCAGCGATGCCATCAACTCATCAACAGCCCCACAAGCCACTACATTAGGGGAATTTTTAGACATTCTTCCACCATACATCGTATCCGTATTTCCGTCATCACCTCGGCGTGTAATAATGCTCATGACTTTTTCCATAACACAGAAACTTGGAAAATCCTTGTTAAAAAAACTCACAACCATAAGATTCTGCGCATGAATTTTTCACGTCGGCATTTTATAAAATCAGCAACAGCTGCACTTGCCAGCACCACTCTTCCCACGATGGGTCAGCCATCCACAAAACTTACCCATCCAACACCTCCAAGGTTTCAAATTTCTCTAGCAGAGTGGTCGCTCCACCGGATGCTTAGAGCCCAAAAACTCAGCCACCTCCACTTCCCCCAATACGCAAAAAAAACATTTGGGATCCACGCCGTGGAATACGTTAATACGTTTTTTGAAAAATCGCCCACGAATAAAGCTTACCTCAAAGAACTCAAAACCCGCACAAAAAATGAAGGCATCCGAAACGTCCTCATTATGTGCGATCGAGAAGGAAAGCTCGGAGCACCCCAGAAAAAGGATCGCCTCAAAACCGTCGACAACCATAAAAAATGGGTCGAAGCCGCCCGAGAGCTCGGTTGCCACTCTATCCGCGTCAACGCCGCTGGACCAGGCTCTCGCGAGGAACTCGCCAAAAATGTAGCCTCCAGCCTCTACTTGCTGAGTAGCTTTGCCAAAGGTTTTGGCATCAACGTCATTGTCGAAAACCACGGAGGGCTCTCATCCGACGGCGCATGGCTCTCCGGAGTTATCAAATCCGTCAACCTCTCCAACTGCGGAACCCTACCCGATTTTGGAAATTTTGGCTCCTACGATCGCTACCAAGGTCTTCGGGATCTCCTCCCATTCGCCAAAGGCATCAGCGCTAAAAGTCATCGTTTTGATTCCGACGGCAACGAAACTTCAACCGACTACCTCAAAGCCATGCAAATTGTGGCAGCGTCTAAATACAAAGGGTTTATCGGCGTTGAATACGAAGGGGACGCGCTCTCCGAACCCGATGGTATCAGGGCAACACAAAACCTGCTCAAGCGAACCATCGCTCAACTTTAATCAACAAAGCCGCCATGCCCACTCTCAAACTGGCCCGCTTCAACGAAGGCCCCGAAATTTTTCACAGCATTCAAGGAGAAGGTGTCAGCCTCGGAGTCCCCTCAATTTTTATCCGAGCCTCGCTCTGCAACTTGCATTGTCACTGGTGCGATACCGACTACACATGGAACTGGGAAAATACACCCTGGCCTCACGATCGAGACAGCGAGCCTGGATACCAAAAATTCAAACGAGAAAACCACATCGTGGAAATGCCTATCGAGGAAATTGCCCAGATAGTCACAGTGTTCCCCTGTAAAAATATCATCCTCACTGGCGGAGAACCTCTGCTTCAACAGCCCGGATGGATCGCTCTGCTCAAACACCTTCGTGGCATCTCCTCCGACTATCGGTTTGAAGTCGAAACCAACGGAACGCTCGCCCCAACCAGCGAACTCAACTCCTTGATCAGCCAATACAACGTTTCTCCCAAGCTCAACAACTCCGGCAACGCAAACGACCTACGCATCAAGCCCGAAGCTCTCGCCTATTTTGCCAATTCGGACAAAGCGTGGTTCAAATTTGTTATCGCAGCCCCCTCCGACCTCGAAGAAATTAAAAACCTCATCAAAGAACACAACATACCCCAAAACCGTATCCTACTCATGCCAGAAGGGCGCGATGAAAAAGCGCTCCAGCAACGCCGACTCTGGTTAGCGGATATTTGTCGCGATCAAGGATTTCGCTACAGCGACCGACTTCACATCCAGCTCTGGGGTAGCAAACGAGGCGTTTAAAAAAAGAAATATAAAATGCGCAACTTTCCAAACCTTCCGCGGTTTAACCCACGTCATGAACTCCATGAAACGTAACGCATCCACTCCAAAGCCACCACATTCTCAACATTCTGAAGAATGGGACGAAACCGATCCGCTCTGGAATTTACTGGATCAAGCGTCCACTCAGAAGCCCAGTGCGTTTTTTGCCCGCAATGTCGTGCGTTCGGTGCGCCAACTCGAATCAGAGCGTAGCAACACCATCCCGCTAGGCGCTCGAATCCTTTCGCTTTTCACCTCTCGCAAGCTTGCGCTCTCCGCCGTGGCCTGCACCTTTGCACTTGTTACATTTCAACTCTGGCCAGACCACCAGCCAAACACGCCCCCGACATCAACGACTCAATCGACTCAAACAACCCAAACTCCTCTGGCAAATCCAACCCCCTCCGCCCCTATCGCAACCGTTGACACGGCAACCAGTTTGTCGGAGCTTGTTATAGAAGAATCCTTGCTAGCGGCGGCCGATGACCCGAGCCTTTTCACTCGGACCGAACTCGTCGCTATGCTCGATCTTTGATTCCGGAGAACTTGAAACTTGAAACTCCTTCCACATGACCTAAACTTCAACTCATGTGGGTATGGTCCAAACTATCAGGTGTTCAATGGGAAGATGCATGGGAAGATCGTTTTTACGGCAACCCCAACGCAGTCATCACCCGACTCAAAACCAATAAAACCGTCCGAGTCGAAGTTTATACGGAAACGGAAGAAGAGGCTGAGGCCATCAAAAAACAATTTGGCGGACGCGTCCGCAAGCTCGTCCACAAAAACTGGGCGGCTATGACCGAACCCAAACGCACCCCGCTCAAAATCCGCAGTTCCATCATCATCACGGGACTTCGCGACGATGATGCACGCGAGCAATTTCAAAAAGAATACCCCGGACGACACATCATCCAAATCCCAGCCGACATGGCATTTGGCACGGGCGACCACGCAACCACTTCCACCTGCCTGCGTCTATTGGTGGATATCGCCAAAGAAAGAAAAGGAACCGAATGGGACATTCTCGACCTCGGCACGGGCAGTGGCGTCATCGCCATCGCAGCCCGCATGATGGGAGCGCGTCACGGGCTCGGCATGGACTTTGACCCACAAGCTGTCGAAGTCGCCCTGCGAAACGTCAAACGAAACCAAGTTGACCATGTCGACATGGAAGAATCTGACGTTCTCGAATGGACACCACACCGCAAGTGGCCCGTCGTGGTCGCCAATATGTTTTCCACCATTCTTCAAAAAGCCTTCCCCACAATCACAGCGGCCATGGAAGACGGAGGCGACCTCATCATTTCAGGCATCCTCCACGATCAATGGGACGAAACCCGCAAAGTCGCCGAACAACACGGACTCAGTTTTTCTCAAGTCATCCGCAAGGGAAAATGGATGACAGCCCGCGGCACGCTCAATTTAAAATGAAATAGGGAAAATCTCACCCTAGCTCTGGCATTTAGCTTGCATGAAAAAAATGATAGGGTA
>CAZOWD010000104.1:0-3005 GCA_964583225.1 uncultured Verrucomicrobiales bacterium
ATTTTTCTTTCCGATGGTATAGAAGTCGGAGGCTGTTGAGCACCACGATGACGGTGCTGCCTTCGTGACCGATCACTCCAAGGGAAAGGGGAAGTTGGCTTGTGAGGGCGGCGAGAACTAAAACGACGATGACACCCAGTGAAATGAAGAGGTTTTGGCGGATGATGCTTTTGGCTTTTCGGCTGAGGGTGTAGGCGTAATAAACGTTTTCGAGTCGGTCTTGCATCAGGATGATGTCGGCCTGCTCGAGCACGGCATCCGAACCGCGAAGTCCCATGCCGATCGCGATGTCTGCGGCGGCGAGGCTAGGAGCGTCGTTGACGCCGTCACCGATCATGGCAACTTTTTCTCCATTTTCGCGCCAAGCGCGAATCGCGGCAACTTTGTCTTCGGGGTGAAGTTCGGCTTTGAAGTCTTGAAGTTTGATTTGATCTGCAACGAGTTGTGCGGATTCTGCACGATCTCCAGTGAGCATGGTGACCTTGAGCCCTAGGGCGTAAAGTTTTTGGAGCAATCCTGCGCTTTCAGGTCTGACCTGATCTCTCAGAAGGATGCGCCCGCGGAGAGTTCCCGTGCTGATGAGCGTTTCGGTGACGCCCACTTTGGGAAGCGGGGGCATGTTGTCCCACGCGTCTTCTTTAAAAAGATCGCGTCGACCGAGTTTGACTAACGTATTTTGGACCGTTCCAGTGATGCCCATACCTGTGAGTGATCTGAAATCATCGGAGCTATCCAGTGTTTTTTCTGGGTTGAGCGCACGCCAATGAGTGACGATGGATCGGCTCAGCGGATGGGTGGAGTGATGTGATAGCGCAGCGGCAGCATGGAGGATTTGATCTTCGTTGCCTGGAGGGTAGGACTCGACCCGTATAATTTCGAGTTCTCCAGAGGTGAGGGTGCCCGTTTTATCCATGGCGATGCGATTGATCTCGGCTAGTTTCTCGATAGCAACACCGCCTCGGAAGAGGATGCCTCCACGGGCTCCTGCTGCAATTCCTGCGAGGATGGCCGAGGGAATGGAAAGCACCAGCGCGCACGGAGAAGCGACCACGAGAAGTGTCATCGCCCGATAAAAAGCGGATGTTTCACCGCTGGGTGCTGAAAATGCCGGGATGCCAAAACCGAGCCAGCAAACAAAAAACATGAGAGCGCTAGCGCCGAGAACCGCAAACGTGTAGCCTGATCCAAAACGATCTGTGAACCGCTGAGAGGGCGCTTTGCTCTCCTGAGCTTCGCGGATGAGTGTGATGATTTTGGCTAACGAACTTTCGCTAGCGGGGCGGATTGCTTTGCACTCGATCATTCCCCAAGTGTTCATCGTTCCGCTAAATACGGTGTCTCCTGGCTTTTTATCTACGGGTATGGATTCGCCGGTGAGTGTTGATTCGTCCGCAGAACTCGACCCTTGAACCACTTCGGCATCGACGGGAAACTGCTCGCCTGGACGGATTCTTAACCGCATTCCCGCAGTGATGGCATCGACGGCGATGGTTTCTTCTGAGCCGTCGGGTTTAATGAGAACTGATTCTTTGGGAGCTTCTTTGAAAAGCCCTTGGATTTCCCGCTCGGTCCGTGCCATGGCAAGCGCTTCCATGGCTCCGCTGAGGGAGAATAAAAAAAGGAGAATAGCGCCCTCGGCCCAGTGTCCTGTGGCTGCAGCTCCCGCACCAACCGCCAGCATGAGAAGGTGAATGTCGATGACGCGTTTGCGGAGTAACTCCCAAACTTCTTGGGCGGGGAACCATGCTCCGCTGATTAAAGACGCCGTGTAGAGCCCTACCGATAAAGCTCCTCCTATATTTCCAGTGCTTTTTTCAACAACATAGGCAGCGACGCCAAAGATAGCGCAAATGATTGCGCTGATCAGTTGGGCTTTCCACTCGTGGTGTTCGTGCGTGTGGGCATGAGATTCTGAATGATGATGGCTGGACACGGGGGGAAACTGTCAACAGTTACGTTTAGAGGCAAGGTTATCTTTGTTGTTTGTTTTTGTTGCGGAGTGGTCTCAATTGCAGTGTTTTCAATGGGTTTGCGTTTTTTTAGGATGCGGTTTTGAGATTTTTAGATTTTCGTGTGTTGGGATGGCATGGTTTTTGCTGGTTCGAACTTGCCTATGAATAGAACAATGAAATCATTAATGTTGGGAGGAAGTTTATTATTCACTTCTCCTTTGTATGCAGGTGTTGATACTGAGGTGGTTCCCGCTCCAGTGGCTCCAGCAGAATCCAATGTGGAGTTTAATGTGTATGGAGGATACCATACTATTTATGAATTCCGCGGTGCTCACCTCGGTGATGATATGCTGGATGGAGGACTTGATATCAGCGGTGATATCGGTCACGACCTTACCCTAAGTGGTGGGCTTTGGTATGCTTACGTGTTAGGTGATTCTTATCAGGATAGCTTTAACGAGTTGGATTTATTTGTCAATTTGGCGAAGCGTTTTGGTAAAGTGACCACTAGCGTTGGTTTTACTTATTACTCATTTCCTGACGATAGCGGCGATGTAACCAGCGAGTTTAACTTCGGTTTAGCCGTGGACGATGTGGTTTATGGTATCGGGCTTTCCGCTTCTTATGCGTATGACTTTGATGTCATTGATGGGGGGTATTTGGAGTTAGAAGCGAACCGGGGCTTTGAGGTGAATGATCAACTTTCCGTTGAGCTTTCCGCAGGAGTTTCTTGGAGTTTTGATTACAACCCAGAGCGCCCTGCAGGTGGGGATAATCGTTTTGATGGATTTAACCACTGGTTTCTAAAAGCCGCAGCACCATGGAAGTTTTATGGCGATTTTACACTGACTCCTTATGTGAAATATATCAACGTGGCTGATGATTTTGCTACTGAAATTGATACTTTTGCTAGCGATGACCACTTTTTTGGAGGTGTGAGCCTTAGCTATTCGTTCTAACCGCTTTTTTATGGAACGAACATCATTTTACTGAATTCTTTGTGGTTCAGTTTGTCTGGAATTGGGGATTTGCTTCGGTGAATCCCCAATTTTA
>CAZOWD010000104.1:3105-6901 GCA_964583225.1 uncultured Verrucomicrobiales bacterium
GCTTAATCTTTGGCTGCTTTAGGATCGAGCGCATCGCGTAGCCCGTCGCCTAGGAAATTAAGAGCGAAGAGGGTGGTGGAAAAGAGGATGCTGGGAATGATGAGTAGGCTCGGGTGGGTTTCCATGTAGTTTGCTCCATCTTTGAGGAGGATTCCCCACGAGCTGTTAGGCGCTTCTACGCCGAGGCCGAGGTAGGAGAGTGATGCCTCGTAGAGGATGAACCCAGGCACGGTAAGTGTGGTGTAAACAATGATTGGTCCGAGCATGTTGGGAAGGATGTGCCGGAGGAGGATTTTGCTGTGGGATAGTCCAAGCGAGCGAGCGGCCTCAATGTATTCGAGATTTTTGATGCTCATGACCTGAGCGCGAGCCATGCGGGCCATCGTGAGCCAACCGAGTGCTCCGATCGCGATGAAGAGCGGGATGAGGTTGGTTATTTTTTTGACGGTATCTGCCTGCATGTGCCAATCGTGGATCATGGTATCGGCGAGCCCTTTGGTGTATTCTGTGATGAGTAGGGAAAAAAGAATGACGAGCATGAGGAAGGGAAGCCCATAGAGAATATCCACAAAACGCATCATGAGACTATCGGTTTTTCCTCCGATATAACCTGCAAGGGATCCCCAGATGAGACCGATAACGAGGGAAACTCCAGTTGCAACAAATCCGACGAGCAGAGAAATGCGTCCACCGTAAACGATTCGGGAAAGGAGATCGCGACCTGATTGATCCGTGCCGAGTAAGTGGTCGGCGCTTATCGGGGCAAAGGTGTTAGAGAGGTTTTGGGTGTTGGGGTCTTGGAAATGAAAAAGGGCGGGGGCGATAAAACAGAGGGTGAAAATGAACGCCAACACAATGGCGCTAATGACAGCCATGTGGTTTTTTCGAAGCCGAAGCCACGCGTCTTTCCAGAGCGATTGACCGGGGGTGATGTCGGAAGGTTGGTCCATGATTTGCAGAGAAATATTAACGAAGTCGTGGATTCAGGAGGATGAGAACGAGGTCGGCCGTAAGGTTGGCAATCACGATGAGAAAGCCAAAAAAGAGAACGACGCCTTGAAGCACGGTGTAGTCGCGAGCGGTGGTGGCATTGATAAAATGTTGCCCAAGTCCAGGGATTTGAAAAATGGTTTCAACGATAAATGATCCACTGACAAGCATGGCAAAGGCGGGGCCAATGTAGGCGATTGCCGGAATAAGTCCGCCACGTAGTGCGTGTTTGATAACGACGCGTGCGGGGGAGAGTCCTTTGGCACGGGCGGTGCGTATGAAGTCTTGGTTGATGATTTCGAGCATCCCGCCACGGGTGATGCGCGCGATGTAGGCTGCTGTGGCGAGTCCGAGAGTAATGGAGGGGAGAATCCAGTCAAACGGGTCGCCCCATCCCGCAACTTTGAGAACGGTCGAGTGTGAGGCGATTCCCATGGCAAGCAACGGCCCGATGACAAAGGAGGGGATGCTGATTCCGAGCATCGCGGCAGCCATTGTTCCGTAGTCGAGCAGTGAGTTTTTTTTCAATGCTGAGATCACGCCAGCGGGAATACCAATGCCGAGGGCGATGGTCATGGCGGCAACTCCGAGCGTTAGGGATACGGGAAAAGCGTAGCGGATGATGTCGTAAACGGGTCGTCCGTTATTGGACATAGATCCACCAAGATCGCCGTGACTTAAGTTTTTGAGATAGTAAAAATATTGCACAGGAACGGGTTCGTCCAAGTGGTAGTAAGCGCGATTTTTTTCAACGATATGAGCGGGGAGAACTTTGTCATCGGTGAGCGGATCACCAGGCATCATGCGGCCCAGGAAAAAGGTAATGGTGATCAAAAAAAAGAGAATGATCCCCCCTTGTCCGAGTCGAGAGAGAATGGTGAGAAACATGAGAATGAGAAAGGTTCGTTTTTTTTTAAAGGCTGATTTAATCTTCGAGACTGATAAATTTGTAGGGATGATTATTGAGAATCAGCGGATACCATCCGTGCACGCTGGGGTGAAGGAGGTAGTTGGTAGTGGTCCAGTAAATAGGAAGGATGGGCATTTCGCGGAGTAGCAGGGTTTCGGCTTTGGCGAGGGTGCGCATGCGCTCGGCTGTGGTGGGGCATGTTTCTGCTTTTTTGAGGAGTGCGTCGTAGTTGGCATTGCCCCATCCAGTGCTGTTATTTCCATCGCCCGTGCGCCAGACTTCGAGGAAAGTGGTCGGGTCTGGATAATCGCCAATCCATGAGCTGACGCAGAGGTCGTAGTTGAGATGGTGTCGAGAGTCGAGGTGGGTTTTCCACTCTTGTTGTCGGATTGAGATGTTGATGCCGAGGTGTTTTTTCCACATGTCTTGGTAAGCTTCGCTGAGACGTTTGGAAAGGTCGCGGTCGGCGGTGAGTAGCGCGAGGTTGGGAAATCCTTTGCCGTTGGGATAGCCAGCTTCTGCGAGGAGACGTTGTGCTTTTTTTGGATCAAAGTGCACGATGTCTGGGCTGGTGTAGTTTCCAAAATTGGGTGTGAACCCGTGGGCTGGAAGTTGTTTGCCTTTGGCGACGTTATCGATGATGGCTTGCTGATCGATGGCGTAGGCGAGCGCTTGGCGGACGCGGGGGTCTTTGAGCGCGGGGCGGGTGACATTACAGCGGATAAAAAATGTGCCGAGGTAGGGTTCTTGGTGGAGGCTTTGCGGGTAGTGCTCGCGGGCGTATTCAATCATCTCTGGAGCGAGACCGTAGGTGCCGTGGATTTGTTGGTCAAAGAACATCCGAGCTTCGGTGTAGGTGTTGCTGATGGGGATAAATTTGATTCCATTGAGCTTAACGCGGGCGTTGTCCCAGTAGTGTGGATTTTTGGTGACGGCGATGTAGTTGTTGAATTTCCATTCGTTGAGTTGGAAGGCTCCATTGGAAACGAGGTTCTCGGGGCGTGTCCAATCGGTGTATTTCTCTGTCATCGATCCAAACTTGAGTATGGTGTGTTTGGGGATGGGAAACCACGTGTAGTGTTTGGTGAGTTCTGGTAGGTATGGGGTAGGTGAGCGGGTTGTTATTTTGAGTGTATGTGGGTCGGGAGATGAAACGCCCACGGTGGAAAAATCATGCGTTTTCCCTTTATTAAACGCTTCGGCTCCGCGGATGAAGTAGAGCATGGTGGCGTATTTGGCCCCAAAGTCAGGATGGAGGATCCGCTGGTAGGCAAAGAGAAAATCTTCGGCAGTGAGCGGTGTGCCATCGGACCATTGCGCTTCTTTTCTCAGGTGAAATGTCCACTCGGTAAATGTGGCATTGTGTTCCCAGTGGGTGGCTACGCCGGGGAGGGAGACACCGTCATGTTTGGGGTCTTCAACGCAGAGTCCTTCGAAAAGCGCGTGTAGAATATTGCTTTCGGGGATGCCTGTAACCACTTGGGGGTCGAGCCCTGCGGGTTCCGAGCTATTTGCGAGAATGAGCGTTTTGGAGGCGTTGGCTTTTTCGATAGGTGTGCGGCGGTCGCAGGAACTACCGAGCAAGCTAAGAAAAAAAGTGAGCCATAAGATGAATCGGACTCTTGTAAGGGTGTTCATGTGAGAGTCAGGTCAAGCGATAAGGAGTCTTAGAAGATTAGAATAGAAGAACCGAAAAACGGCTTCATTGAGGTTAATCTTTTAATTTGAATCGACAAGTAATTTTAGGCACGCGTTTTTAATGTGATGGAGCATGAGAAATACGCCTGATTTTATCAGCGCCGAAATATAACACTTAGGCGTAGAAAAGCCCAAGGCTTTGTGAGAAACCTTGGGCTTTTCTGTGGCTATGAATCAGAACAAATTTTATAATCCCTG
>CAZOWD010000105.1:0-6893 GCA_964583225.1 uncultured Verrucomicrobiales bacterium
TTGAAATTTTCATCCGACTGCCATTCTTTGAAAAGTTTTGGATATTTCCATCCATCACCAGTCCATGGAGTTTTAAATGTAGGTTTTTCACCAAACCCTTGCGCGGTTAAGATACCAGGAAGATGAATTTTGTCGGGGAACTTCCAATTTTCAACTCCTGCTCGCAGGCCATCGTCAGAAGCATCAAGAGCAAATTCCCACGTGCCTGCTAAGTTGATGGCTTTCAAGCTATCTGCGTTGTTACTAGCGTTTGCTACGATGGATAATGCTAAAATGAGGAGGAGAGAAAGGTAGCGTTTCATGATTTTAACAGCAGTTTCACAATCATTGAGATGATTGATCTTACGCAAGAAAACATATTTCCCATGGTTGATCAATAGACGATATTCCGATAGCGACGAATCATAGGATTTTGCTATTTCTCCTCCAAGCTTAACCATGTGTCATCGGAAATCTTCAACGCGTCCTCTCATCATTTTTTTAGCATCCTAAGAAATTTGTTTGGTTTTTCTCAATACTTTCGCTTAAACCGCGCACGTGCTCTTCAACAGCTATGCCTTCTGGATCTTCCTCGCCGTTATCTGGGCGATGTATAAAATTTTGCCCCACCGCGGACAAAATCTACTCTTGCTGGCTGCCAGTTACTTTTTCTATGGGTGCTGGGATTGGCACTTTCTCCCGCTCATTCTCACGACAACGCTGGTAAACTACTACACCGCCATCGGTATAGAAAACAGCTCAGATCCCAAACGGCACAAACTGCTCATGGCAGCATCCGCTACGGTTTCTCTCGGGCTTCTCGCGTATTTTAAATATATGGGATTTTTTGCCGAGAGCGCAGCAGAGGCGCTCAAGTGGCTGGGATTTCACCCTAGCTGGAGCACACTTAACATCGTTCTACCCGTCGGGATCTCTTTTTACACCTTTCAAACGATGTCTTACACCATCGATGTGTATCGCGGGCAAATCAAAGCCACCCGAAAGTTTACCGACTTTGCACTCTACGTGGCCTATTTCCCACAACTTGTCGCAGGCCCCATTGAGCGTTCCTCTTCATTGATGCCACAAATCACCAACCCTCGACGCACCGATAAAAACCACAAAGGTGACTTCTCTGAAGGACTGTATCTTGTGCTCGTCGGCTTATTTTTAAAAGTCGTAGTGGCTGACAACCTCGGATTCATCGCCGATGGGATTTTTTCTGCAGAAAAAGGCACGCTTACGGGCACGGAAGCCCTCGTTGGCATCTACTGTTTTGCCTTCCAAATTTACGGCGACTTTGCTGGTTATTCATCAATCGCCCGGGGCGTTTCCAAATGGTTTGGCATCGATCTCATGACCAACTTCCGCATGCCCTACCTCGCCCGCACTCCATCGGACTTCTGGCAGCGCTGGCACATTTCTCTTTCTTCTTGGTTGCGCGACTACCTTTACATCCCGCTGGGAGGCAACCGAGGCAGTAAATTTAAGGTTTACCGAAACCTCATGCTCACCATGCTGCTCGGAGGTCTTTGGCACGGAGCAGGTTGGACATTTCTCGCGTGGGGTGGCATCCACGGCGCAATCCTCTGTATTTACAAAGCGTTAGGCGACCGCCTAAAACTCCCTGGCACTTGGGGACGCATCGTTGCCACTATCGGATTTTTCCAACTGGTCTGTCTCGGATGGCTCTTTTTCCGAGCCGACAGCTTTTCGCAGGCATGGGATATGCTGACCCTCATTTTCACCCATCAGGAAATGACTCCGCTTGCGCGTTACGGGTTTGGTATGATTGCCTTTTTCTGCCTGCCTATGATGATTTATGAAATCTGGCTCGACCGCGCAAACACGCTCCGTCGACTCGAAACCGTCCACTGGGGGTGGCGCGCTGCCGTTTACTGCTACATTGTCTTTATGATCATCATTTTCCCTCCCACAGTTTTCGGTCAGTTCATCTACTTCCAATTCTAAGTCCTAAATCAATAGTTCAAGCAACTCTCACCCTTCCGAACTCTCCAGTAAAAAGAAGACTCCTACTCGCCATGCAAACCAAACACGATTATGAAGCCCTCCCCACGAATGCCCAAGCGCCTTCGTTCAAGCAGGAGATGCGTGTTGTGGCGGCGATTGTTGTGTTTGTCTGCATCTTAGAAATTATCGCTCGCCTCATCGCACCACACCTCGACTACGACCGCGAAAACATTTTCCGTTTTCCTAAAGACATCAGCCAACTCGAAAAAGAGGCCAAACAATCAGCAGAACCACGCGTCGTCTTTTTTGGAAACTCACTGATGCTTCACGGGCTTGACGAAGCGATTTTCCACGAGGAATCAAAAAAAATAGGCTCGCCCGAGGTGAAATCCTGCAAAATCACCCCCGTTGGCACTGCCATGCTGGATTGGGTGTATCTTTACCGACGGTATTTTGAAAAAAAATCCAGTGCACCAGAAGTGCTTGTCGTTGGATTTGTCCGTCACCATATTTACGATCAAGAGCCCATCAAACTTCGCCGACTCTCCCGGCACTTTGTCAAAACTCCAGACCTTCCAGTGCTTTGGAACACAGACCTCGATAACTTTCACCAAAAAGTGCAATCCACGCTCTGCCATTTCAGCGCGCTTGAGGGCGATCAAACCGAATACCCGCTCGGCATCCTCTATACCGTGGTTCCCGACTACAAAGCTGGATTAAAAAGAAATAACCGACTCGTCGCCGCCGAGCATGAACGCAAGGCAAAGGCGCTAGCCAAAAAAGAAGGGCGTCCTTTTGGCGAACCCGAATCCACCTTCGAGCGCATGACTCGGTTTATCCACTTTGCCAAGGCGCAAGGCGTGCAACTCGTTTTTGTTCCCATGCCTCAGCCCGACGTCTGGGATTTCAACCCAAAAGCAGCGCAAATCATCAAGGATAACGGAGGCGTTATTCTCGATGCCCGGCGCATCCCGGGCATGACCGAAGCCGACTTCTCAGACGGCTACCATCTCGGCGAAACCGGCAAAGAGAAATTTTCCCGATGGATCGCCCATCAAATGAAGGAAAAGAACCTCTGCAACATTAATCCAAAAACGCCGTAAGCGGGCTCGTTGCCGACGCCGTTTCTACAGATTCGGGTAAGCCCATTTCATACGCAGAACGCCCGGCTTCTACTGCCAACTTAAACGCTGCGCCCATGCGAACGGGATCTGAAGCAATCGCCATGGCAGTATTTACGAGCACGGCATCCGCACCTAATTCCATAGCTTCCGCAGCATGACTCGGAGCTCCGAGACCAGCGTCCACCACAACAGGCACAATGGCTTGATCAATAATAATTTGAATCAACTCACGCGTCACAACTCCTTTATTGGAGCCGATTGGCGCCCCCAAAGGCATCACGGCAGCCGTTCCAACCTCCTGAAGTCGCTTAGCCAACACGGGGTCAGCATTGATGTAAGGAAGCACGGTAAACCCTTCTTTCACCAACACCTCTGCTGCCTTGAGCGTTTCGATGGGATCGGGAAGTAAATAAGTTGGGTCGGGGTGAATCTCGAGCTTGATCCACTTCGGTAAACCTGCCGCCTCAGAAAGTCGTGCCAAGCGCACCGCCTCCTCTGCATTCATTGCACCACTCGTATTCGGGAGAAGAAGGTATTTCTCGGGATCAATAAACTTGAGAATGTTCGCGCTCGGGTCATCGCCACCAGATAAATCGGCTCGGCGTAGAGCTACAGTCACAATCTCAGTCCCAGAGGACTCAAGAGTGTCACGCATAAGTTCGTTTGAGGGAAACTTCCCAGTTCCAGCCATCAGGCGAGAATGAAAAGTGCGGTCGGCGATGATCAATGGCGAATTATTCACAGGCGCGGAGTCTAGCCACCAACGCCCGCCATGCAAGCCCGATTAAAAAGCGAATCTTATTCGCCCTGCCATTCCCCGTATGCGCGGTATTTCGCGTAGCGTTGCTCCAACAGTTCCTCTGTGCTTAACTTTTGAAGCTCTTTAATTTCTTTGAGAACCGCCTCGCGAAGGTTTTCAGCCGACTTTTTATGGTCGTGGTGCGCTCCACCAACTGGCTCAGCAATCACCCCATCAATCAACTTGAGTTTTCCGAGGTCAGGCGCAGCAATCTTCATAGCCTCCGCAGCTTCGGGCGCATGTTTCCGGTGTTTCCAGAGAATAGCAGCACAACCCTCTGGACTAATCACAGAGTAATACGCGTTTTCCATCATGAGAACCCGATCGGTCACACCGATACCAAGAGCTCCACCAGATCCGCCTTCGCCAAGGACCACAGTGATAGAAGGCGTTTTAAGAAGCATCATTTCGCGCAAATTAAATGCGATAGCTTCCGCAATGTTGCGCTCCTCCGCCCCAATTCCAGGAAATGCTCCAGGAGTGTCGATAAGAGCCACGATGGGTAAATTAAATTTTTCAGCCAACTTCATAAGGCGCATCGACTTCCGATACCCCTCTGGATGAGCGCTGCCAAAGTTGCGCTTAAGGTTTTCCGCAGTATTGCGCCCCTTTTGATGACCAAGCACCACAACCCGCTGATCCCCAAGCATGGCAAATCCACCAGGCATCGCATTATCATCTCCAATGTGACGATCTCCGTGCAATTCACAGAAGTCCTCAAATACATGGGAAATGTAATCGAGCATAAACGGGCGATTTGTGTGTCTAGCGATTTGAACACGTTGCCATGGAGAAAGGTCTTCGTAAATACGCAATCTCGTTTCTGCCAATTTTTCTTCCATCTGAGCAATCTCATCAGACATATCAATGTCCTGTTTTTGAGATTTTTTCTTCAGCTTGGAGAGCTCATACTCAAGCTCGGCGATAGGTTTTTCAAAATCAAGAGGCTTCATGGTTCGGTGTTTTTTGGTTTAAAAAGTTCAATCGAGAGATTCAGTATTCCGTGCTCAGTTTTTGATTTCTACATCATTTCCAGCCCTAAGAAGTAAAGTCAACTCCTCAACATCGGCCTCATCCAGGTAAAAGCCTAGCTGAAGGTCGTCGGCATTATCAGCAGAGAATGCGCGAATGGCGAGTGATTTATCACTGAGAAATATCACCTTCTTCGCATTGCGGTAAGCTGGCATGTGACCAGGATACATTTTTCCGTTCGATTCTCCTAAAATCGACGCTACTCGCAAATGCCTCGATGCTCGGCGTTTTTTGCAAGCGATCTTTCTCAAGGGATATTCTTTAATAAACTCTCCCCCCTTCCACAAACTCAAGGTTTTCAGGCGCGTATCAATCACCAGACGCATATTCAAGGGCATCACAGTAAGTTTATCTCCTGGATGCAAACTCCTGCCATCGGCACGCATGAGTTGGCTCAGGTAAACCAAACTATCCATCGTCGTTTTGTTGTGTCGAATAATCCGAGTAAACGTATCCCCCCGTTTGACGATTATTTCTTTTTTCCCCTCCCTCCAGTTAGGATCAAGCAATCGATCCATATTGATTTCGCCCAAAATCCGGCGAGCTTCTTTAGCAACAGAAGCCGTAGGGTAATAACTCACGATATATTTCAGCTTTGCTTCGGCCTCAGGCATCGCATTTTCAGCCAACAACTCACAAGCACGCTCGTAAGATTTCTCCCCAGGCTCGCTAGAAGAAAGTGCGCCCTTCTCCGCCTTTTTCAACAACTTCAGCTCCTGCTCCTTTTGCTGTTCCTTCAACGCTGACGGCATATCCTTCACCGACCCCGTATATTCTTTCATCAAATGAACCGTCACCAACACAGCCCCCAACACGACAAGTGTGGCGATTGCTTTGATAAGATACATGATGCGCATGGCTAAAAGATAATCAATTTAGAATTACAAACCACCTAAAAGACAAAAAACACACACGCACCTAAAAAAACTCTTTTATAAAAGTTGATCAATCACAGTAACCCTCGGCGTTTAAAATCAAACGCATTGATGTCGGCAGATTTCCCTATCATATCGATAGCAAACTTCAAAAGACACACCTCCCACGCATCATCAACTCCCTCGATCACAGCTAACATCGGATCTCCTGTGCGACGCACATCCTCCATAATTCTTCCCCTCACCGATTCTATCGAGTCATGCACCAGTTCCTCAGTAACGGTGGTTCGCTTAAACATAAACCCATATTGAAAAAAAACGGGTTCCAACTTCTGCTCGCGCAACCAATCCAAAAATTCCCCCGCTTTTTCCTGAAAACCTTCCAGTTCAACGCCGCCCATGTGCTCTGGCCGAATAATTTGAGGTTTCTGCGCCTCCATTTCACCTTGACGCACCCGAACCTGACCTACGGAATCCATAGGCTCACTCAACATGGTAAACTTAAAACGAGTCGAGCCAAAGGTATCAATTCTACGATCAGGCTCATGCAACAGCTTGGCTGTTTCCATCGCATACTGAATACTGTCAGGAGAATGGTTCATAGAAGTTCAGAACTCAAAAACATCTAAAAAAACAGGGCGAGCCCGTGAGAGCTAGCCCTGTTCAAAAGATTTAAATAAATACCAAACCTAGTTTGATATAATCTAAGTAAAAACGAACTTAATAGCTCGTCAAAAAACTTAGCCGTTTGCTTTGCTCACGTATTCGATGATGTCACCAACACTCTGGAGCTTCTCAGCATCTTCGTCAGGAACTTCAATTCCGAACTCTTCTTCAAAAGCCATAACAAGCTCAACAGTGTCGAGAGAGTCTGCACCGAGATCTTCGATAAACTTAGCTTCTGGCTTCAACTGATCAGCATTTACGCCGAGCTGCTCTACGATGATTTCTTTAACTTTGGATTCAATATTGTCTGACATAACTTTAATGTTTGTTTGCGGGTTGCTGGCGAGAAGCTAGGCTCGGAAAATCAGCTTGGCAACCCAGAAAATGACGTATTTCGCAAAATTTGCAGAACAACATCACCATTCGTCATATAAAAAACCATAAATA
>CAZOWD010000106.1:0-6803 GCA_964583225.1 uncultured Verrucomicrobiales bacterium
TTAGCGCGAGGTCGATGAGGTGTTGGTATTCCGCATCTGATCGAGCTTGTAGGTCTTCATCAAACACAAGTAGGTTGGGAAGACTGGTGGCAAAGTAGTCGATCTTCGCTTTGATCTTAAGCCCGTTTTTGCCAAATTCGAGCAACTCATCAAAGAGGTTGGAGGCGGATTGGGTATCGCCAAGCTCGAGGAAGGAGAGTCCTCGGTAGTAACTCAATGGGCTGTGAGCATGTGCTGCCATACCAGAAAAATCTCCCGTTTCTTCTGCGGATAGGCGGAAGTGTTCGGTTGCTTTTTCCTCGTTTCCTAAGGCGCGGTATGCTTTGCCGATCCAGTAATTCACATCGGCCTTGGCCTGAAGTGGGTGATAGGCCTCGCCGAGGGATTCTGGAGTGTTCATCGCAGCGATGAAGTGGTCGAGCGCGGACTGAGCAGCTTTCGTTTTTTCACTTTCTTCGCATTCTTCACACTGGGCTTTTTTCAAGTCTTCCTGTCCAAGTAGCAGGTGGGCGGTGGTGTATTGACGGAGCACAGCTCCTTCTCCGCCTTCCCATGGATGAAACTTCCGAGAGAGAATGAGATCGAGCGCTTTTTGCGGTTGGCCGGTTTGGTTATAGAGTTCTGCAAGGGCAACCGTAGCGTCATCGCGCTGGTCAACGAGGTCGCGATGCGCCTCGAGGAAGGCGAGTCGCTCTTCAATCGGGACATGGCGTTTTTGGGCCAGTTGATCAAACTCGCTGATAAACCGAGCATCGTTGGGATCCAGTTCGATTGCTTTTTTATAGAATGCTGCAGCTTTTTCGCCTTGGTATCCATTATTCCACGAGGCGATACCTAAATTGCGGTAAACTTGAGGAATCTTGGTGCCTAGAGCAACCGCTTTTTCCCAAGCCGCTGTGGCATCGGCATGGCGTTTTTTATCGAAATAATAATTTCCAAGAGCGTAAAGGATGGCGTCGTCTTTTTCAGGGAACCACTCAAGCGTGAGGGCTTCATCGAGGCGAGATGGGAAAAAGTGATCGGCTGATTGAGAACGAGCCAGAGCCAATGTGTCATTAGCTGTTTCAGGTAGAAGCATGGTGTGAATCTTTGCCAAGAGATAATGCGTCATAGGGCTCCGCTCGAGCGGATTGGGCACAGCGACGGGTGTTACCTCAGTTTGATGATGGCGGGTGAGGAGTTCGTGAGCCTCTTCAAAACAGCCAGCTTCTAAATAATCAAATGCGAGATCGAGAATGGTTTGGGCATCGTTTCGGGATACCTTAAACCATTTCTTCATCGCTTTTTTATTGTCGGTGAGTAGGGCTTTTTCAAAACGAGCCCAGTGATCGAGGGGATCAGTTTTGAGCAGTTTTTTGAGCACTTTTTTAGCCTTTTTCTTTTTCCCGAGGCGTTTGAGTAGGATCGCTTTGAGAACGTGGGCATTATTGTTATCTGCGCAAGAAATGAGAGATTGTTCGATGTGTTCTAGCGCTGTGGTGTTGTTGCCAAGGAAAGCATCGATCGTGGCAAGTTGGTAATGACCTGCTGCGCGCCATGCGTAGTTCCATGTGGATTTGTAGAGGTATTTGTAAGCCTCTTTTAGTTGACCGAGCTTGTGAAGTGTAAGCCCCAAATAATACAGAGGCTCGCCATCGGCTGGGTTGGGGTGGCGTTTGGTCAGTGTGGCAATGGCCTTGCGGAAATGCGTTTCTGCTTCGCGGAGCCTGCCTCGGTTAAAGTCGCGTTTCCCGATGGCCGTGTGACAGCGGGCGTTGTTTGGATCGCGGCGAAGCGCTTCATTCCAATAATCTTCCGGGTCACGGGTAGGGTGACGGTATTGCTCGAGGTGTTCGCCAGTGAGGAACAATTCATCGACCGATTCCATGTCTTCTGGAGCGTCGGGTTCGGTCGCTTTTTCGCGATCCTGTGTGAGCGTTGCGGGATCGATAGGTGAAAAGGTGAGGAGTTCTTCAGCTTCTGAAGAAAAGAGGGCGATGGTGAGGTCGGATGGATTGCCTCCAGTGAATGAGGTGTCTGTGAATTTCCATGATTCGCCAGGGGAGAGTGTGATGGGGTATTTAGCGATGATTTCTCCTCTGTAGGCGATGATAAGCTCGGCGTTTTCAATCTTTTTAGAAACGCAGAGCCCGAGTTCGATGCTGTTGTCATCTTTTACGGTGCAAGCGAGCGCAGCTTGGGTGGTTGCTTGTTGCACGACACCAATGTCTTGGATAGGCCACCAGAATTGAGAGAATGTTTTTGTTTCGTAGGGAGCGAGGAATGAGAAGTCTGGTTGGTTGTCGGTGAAGACTCCTGCCATAAGTTCGACATACGGACCATTTTCATCCGTAAGCTCTCGGTCCCACGCCCAGCCGAAGGCGTCATTTCCCCATGTCCATTGTTTTTTGCCGGGGGAGATGTGTTTGTTGGCTATGTGGACAAAACCGCCTTGAGCTCGGTAGTCAAATCCGCCAAAGAAATCAAAATTGGTCTGACAGACCATGTAAGATGTGGGGACGGGAATGTTTTTATACCAAGTGAGATCGTTGGCTCCTGGGCGATTTTGGTAATCGATGTCGTAGTAAGGGTTGTTGGCGATGGGGAAGCTTGAGGTGGCGCGCACCGCGTGGTCTGCTACGTAGTGAACATCGGATGGGAAGATGGATTGGTAATCGTCATGCACCATGGCTGCGACGTTTGCCCACCAGAGAAATGTTTGAGTCACTGGGGTGCGGTTGTAGAGTCGGGCGCGGAGTTCGATGAGTGATGAGTCTGGGCGAATCCGAATCCCGTGCATGCCTTTGAGGCGATTGAGAGGGTCGTGTTCGGACATCCAAACGGTGCGTGCTCCATCGGGTTCCTCTTCGATGTGTATATCGGTTGGCAGGTAGGTGCCTGGACGGTGGTGTTGGGGCCAGTTAAACTCAACACCTCCAGAAATCCATGGGCCAGCGAGTCCCACAAGCGCGGGTTTGATGACGTCTTGGCGATAGAAAAAATCGTAGTCGTTGTTGGTTTTGTCCTGTCCTTTGAAAATGCGACCTCCAATTTCAGGAAGCATCACCAAGCGGATGAAGTCGTTTTCAAGGAGGACGGACTGGTAAGTGACATCGACGGGTTCATCCATGACTTTGTCGACAAACGGAACGGGATATACTTTTCCGCAGCTTCCTTGATAAACGCGTTTTTCAAAGAACATTGGGTTCTTTTCGGCAGCGCCGAGCGGGTAAGTAGGTAGCGTGAGAGGTTCGATTTTAGCTGTGATAGACATGATCTATTATAAAGTTAAAGGGTGGTAGATTATTGGGTGAGTTCGGCTTCGATGGTTTCCAAGCTTTTGCCTTTGGTTTCTGGGATTTTGAATTGGATGTAGAATATTCCAAAAAGACAGATGCCTGCATAAGTCCAGAATGTTCCCGCAGGACCTAAGCTGTCGCACAAAATGGGGAAGGTGAAGGATAGGATAAAGTTGGCAATCCAGAGGGAAAGCACAGCAATGGACATGGCTGTGCCACGGATGACGTTGGGGAAAATTTCAGAGATAAATACCCAAGCGACTGGACCGAGCGTTGCGGCGAAGACGCCTACGGCAAGTAAGGCGAAGGCAACGACAAGCCAGCCAGTATTTCCTGTGTAATAGCTCCATCCAATAAGAAGGTGGGCGGTAAGGAGTCCTGCGGAGCCAATGAGCATGAGCGGTTTGCGACCCAGTTTGTCGATGAGCGCCATTCCGACAAAAGTGAAAATCATGTTGGTGAGGCCGATGATGACTAAACTGAACATAATGCCGTTCACCGTGAATCCAGCGTCTCGGAAGATATCGGGAGCGTAGTTAAAGATGACGTTGATGCCACACCATTGCTGGAAGACGGCGATGAAGATTCCCAAGAGGAGAATGGAAAACATCTTAGGCTGAAAAATGGTGGAGAATCCTGCATTTTTAGGAGCGTGATCGATGGTGTTTTCGATTTCTTTTAGAGTATCTTGAGCATAGCTTTCACCTCCTATTTTAGCGAGGGTTTTAGAGGCCTCTGGGGTGCGTCCTTGGGTGACGAGCCAACGCGGGCTAGCCGGCACAAAGAACATGAGAGAGAAAAACAAAAAGGCGGGGATGGCTTCGGCTGCAAACATAATGCGCCATCCTGATTTTCCGAGCCAGGTGCCAGCGAGTTGTTCGTTGGTGTGCTGCTGGAGTTTGTCGAGATCGATGAGGTTTTTAGGGATCGGGGAGGATGTTTGCAGATGAGATTTGAGGGTGTTGACATCGACGATGCCGTCGGGGATATCCGTAAGAATTTTACCTTGGAGGACGGCATTTTTTTGTTCGCTTGTGAAAATGTCCGTTGTGAAGGTAGTGCTTTCTGGATTTTGTTGAGCGGCTGTTTTTGTTTTGAGATCAGCAACGAGAGCGGATTCGCTTTGGATTTTAGGAGAGACGGGGTTGTGTTCGGATATCTGGTAATTGACGAGTTGGGCAAGAAGGATGCCGAGCACGATGGTGAGTTGGTTCAGCGAGACGAATCGACCTCGGAATTGAGCGGGCGAAACTTCAGCGATATACATGGGAGAGAGCGTGGATGCCATGCCCATGCCGATTCCTCCGAGCAGGCGGTAGAGAACAAATTGGTTAAAGGTTGGAGCATACCCAGAGCCTAGAGCTGAAATGAAAAATAAAATCCCAGAAAGGATTAGAAGTTTAACCCGTCCAAATTTATCGGCGGCTTTTCCCACGGTGAGAGCGCCGAGAATACACCCGACGATGCAAGAGCTAACGGCCCATCCTTGTAAAACGGGAGTGGTGAGTTGGTAAGTAAGCTCGTAGAATTGTTTTGCTCCAGAAATGACGAGAAGGTCATAGCCGAAGAGGAATCCTCCCAGAGCGGAAACGAGGGATATAAAAAGAAGAAACTTCATGTTGAAGCTTTCATGCGTGTGAGATGGATTGTTTTTCATGGCAGTATTTTGAGAATACATATTTGATATCCTGAGGAAATAGCTTATTTTCCGAGTTGTATGGACGATTTTACGGAGTTTAAGAGGGAGGGGTTTGAGGAGCAGAGGTTGTTTCGTCTTCCTAAACGAGCGGAAAATAGGATGTTGAGTTGCGGGTTTACCAAGGATTTAGTGGTGACGGATGTTGGGTATTATCCGAGGGCTGAAAAGCATTTGGTGGTGCGGGAGGATGGAGTTTTGGGGGATATTCTTGTGTTTTGTTTGAGTGGTCGCGGTTGGTTTAGTTGTGAAGGGCGGCGACGTGAGGTGGAGGCGATGGATGTCTTTTGGATCCCAGCAGGCGTTGCGCATAGTTATGGTGCGAGTCAGTCGGATCCATGGCAGATTTATTGGGTGCACGCTTATGGAAAATCAGTGAAAGAACTGCTCGAATGGACGCCCTTAGTGAAAGAGAGAAGAATGACGTCATTTTTGAATGCCAATGCGCTGAAGCGGCAATTTAATTCTCTGATCCAGCGGTTGGAGCGTGGTTTTTGCGATCATACTCTATTGGAGATGTCGCGTTTTTTTGTGAGTCTGACCGCTTTGCTTCATGTGGATTCAGGTCCCGAAAAAGAGCTCGATCAGCGAGAGCGTATTGAAAAATCAATGGATTTGATGCGTCAAACTGTGTCGAGTCCGTTGGCTTTAGAAAAGTATGCTCAAACCGCAGGTTTTTCGGTTTCTCAGTTTAGTTATTTGTTTAAAAAGCTCTTTGGCTCAAGTCCCATGGCGTATTTTGTGGAGTTGAGAATACAGCGTGCAAAAGAATTGTTAGACAATTCGAATCTTTCCGTCAAAGAGGTTGCGTGGAAGCTCGGGTTTGAGGATCAGTTGTATTTTTCGAGGATTTTTAAAAAAGTAACAGGCGTTCCACCTTCGGTTTACCGAAAAGAATCCGCTTTTTTATCGGAATGATTGTCGATTTATAGGTGGCGATTATCCATTGTGTGTGTAGGGTGATTTCTAGTTAACATTTATATAAAAATTGGAATGAAAAAAAATCTGTTACTTGGTTGTGTGTTGATGTGTTTTTCTTGTTTCGGCGCTCAAGCAAAAGAAAAGGCAAAAGAAAAAAGTGAAATAACCCCCACGAAGGAGGTTGTTTACAAAACCGTGGGGGAGGTGGATTTAAAATTGCACTTATTTGAGCCTTCGGGGCATCAGGCATCAGATCAAACTCCTGCTATTATTTTCTTTCATGATGGCGGGTGGAAATCGGGAGATGTTCGCCAATTTTACCCTCAAAGCCAATATCTTGCTTCGAGGGGGATGGTGGCTATTTGTGCCGAATATCGTGTTGAGAAAACGCATAAAATTAGCCCAAAAGAATGTGTGATGGATGGAAAATCGGCGATGCGTTGGGTGAGGAGTCACGCCAAAGATTTGGGTATTGATCCCGATAAACTTGCTGCGGGCGGAGGTGGTGCGGGCGGGCATATTGCCGCTGCTACTGCTTTGGTTTCTGATTTTAATCAGCCTGGGGAGGATACTTCTGTGAATTGTCAGCCCAACCTTTTGGTTTTGTTTAATCCTACGATAGATAACGGCCCGAAAGGTGGGTATGGATATGATCGGGTGAAAAGTTACTGGAAGGCTTTTTCGCCTATTGAGTTGATCGATAAAGAAGCTCCGCCTACAATTATTTTTTTAGGTTCTAAAGATAAGCAAATCCCTGTGAAAACGGCTGAAAAATTCCAGAAGCTGATGAAAAAATCAGGAGTCCTTTGTGAGTTGCAGATTTATGAGGACGCTCCACATAGTTTTTTTAAAAGCCCTAAATACAAGGGGATTATAGCAGAGGTGGATCGGTTTTTGGTGGATTTTGG
>CAZOWD010000107.1:0-6802 GCA_964583225.1 uncultured Verrucomicrobiales bacterium
AAGGAGAAAGGCTAAGCTCAAAGGGTGTGTGGGGAAATGAAGGGAATTCAACTTCAGGCTCGGCATCTGAAGTGATGATGACGCTGATAGACGGATAACAAGATAACAACTCACGCAGTTCATGTAAGCTGGTTTTTTGATGTCTAGGGGAACAATGATGCAAATCATCCAGAAGCAGTAACAACTTATCTGATTCAAAAAGAGAATGGATGGATTTGTTGGTGTTTAAAGAGGAGCTATCTAAAAATGGAGCGGAACGACAAATTAATGGGATGAGATCGCCTAGTTGTTTGTATTGTGAAAGAGAAACAAAAATAGGGATTTTGTGGGTTGTTTTGTATTGGTTTGCTGCATCGGATTGAACAGCGTGAAGGTAAGTTGTTTTTCCTGATGAACGGGTTCCTTTTAAAAGGATTAAGGGGTGATCTTGGTAGAGTTGAGATGCTTCTTTAAGATTGATTTTACGCGGGTTACAACAAGACGAGTTCCTTGTGTTTTCTAAGACGTGAAATGGCTGAAGATGCCAATAGGGTGAGGAGGGAGAGGAGGATTTTTTCTTTTTCTTTTTGTTTTTCTGACGCGGTGCAAGAGATGCAAAGGGATCGGAAGACGTTCTTTTGGCTAGAGTTTCTAGGTGTTGGATTATTTTTGAACTTAGGTTCGATGCTTCAAAAGCATGGGGTTCCGTTCCTTCGTTGATTGCACGACGAAAGCAAACGTCAATCTCTCTTAAATTTAAGTGTTTTCCCATGAGGCCTATTTTCTTAAAGAAAAAGATTAATCGACGGGTTCAGATGCGACATCCTGCCAGATGAGAGCAAGATTTAAGAGGTAGATGATAGACCTCGTAACTCGTTCTGATTCTCCAAAACCTTTTGGCGGATGAGAGAAGATATTGCGCGTTTTATTAAGGAAGTGAAGGGTGTTAAATACGTCTTTTTGTCTTGTTGTATTGAAGATTTGTTTTTCACGACACGCTTTAATGACATCGATAAAAGTGATATTTCGGTAATCGGGGATGTTAATGGAATCGGCGAGAGATTCTTTAATTTTCTCATGGGTTTTACTGATGAAATCAGAAGGTAGGCAGAGCGGTCTAACTTCATTTAACCAATTGGCAAATGATGGGTCGTTTCCCGAAGCTGAAAAAGCGATGAGAATGAGAGATTTTTCCAAGAGATTAAGATCTAAGTCAGATTTTTCATGAGTCTTAAAATCTGCTGAGTTTGTTGGTTCGTCGGCTTTTAAGTTAGAGTTCTGCTCTTCTTGGGTGGGGCGGGGGTGTTTGGATGGTTCATTTGTGTGGCTTAAATGAGCGAGGATCATATTGATTTTCTCGTGCATTTCATCGATCTGACCTTGAATGCCTTCTGGGGAACTGTCGTTATTTTCTGGCAATTCTTCAGAGTGATCGTTGGGTTCTGATGATAAGGAGTCATCACCAATCTCTTCTTCGTTGGTATTTGTTGGGTTGGAAGGAGGCGAGATGTTAAAAAAATCAGCGTCGTCTTGAAACTCCGATTGAATCGCCTCGTAGCACTCTAAAGATCGGGGATACACCCAGGCCTCAAGTTCAGGATTCCATCGTCTCCCCGTGATATTTCGGGCTCTTTGATTAAATTCTGGTGGGATTTTTACCAAATATTGATTTGCGGTTTCTTGAATTTCAATAGGCATGAAAGAATGTGGGGAAGTTGTAAGATAGGTTTAATTCTGGATGGTGAAAAGTTACATGATTTAGCTGAATATACGGAAGCGTTAGGGGCGTGTTATTCAACTGAACAGAATTACGAGACATGTATCACTTTCTTTTGAAAATGCAACTTAAAGTGAGATTTGAGTATCCTGTCATGTAAACTAATGAAGCTATATTGATTTTGACGGTGATTTTCAAAATTTATACGAGTTTTAAATGGGTAGACGTCTCTGGCAAAATCAAAAGTTATGTAGTTTAGTTGATGTGTGAAAAAGTGTTTTTTATCGACGGAACGAGAGCTTTAAAACAGAAAACTGGTGGCGTAATTGTGAAGAACGCCACCAGTTTTTGGGTTTTGTTTTTGTTAAACCGTTTTTTCTAGCACGAGGCAGGTTCGAGTTGGGATGTAAATGGGCAGTTCTGTCACATTAACGGTGCTGTAATTTAAAGAACTGTCGATGCGCCCATGCCCGCCGAGTTCGGGTGAATCCGAATCTAAAATGATGTTGTAAATCCCTTGTTGAGGAACTGGGATAACGTAATCGGGGAACGAGGTCGTGGGGTTGAAGTTGAAGATGAAAATGAGGTTGCCTCGTTCAGCTACTAAAATTTGGTCATCATTGTGCACGTAGAGCAACTGAGCCGGTGCGCTGGCGAGAACGTTGTGTTTTTCCATCAAATGAATCATGGTAACATCAAATTCATTCAGGTCTCGGTAACGTAGATCAGGGTTGTCCACGAGCGACCATTGACGGCGGCAGTAGTGGTAAGACCAGTTGTTGCCTTCGCGTGGGAAGTCCAGCCACTCAGGGTGTCCAAATTCATTTCCCATAAAGTTGAGCCATCCTTCGCCACCGGAAACCATTGTGAAAAGACGAATCATTTTGTGCAGGGCAATGCCTCGGTCGATGACGGCGTTGTTGTCGTTTTTCGCCATGTGCCAATACATTTCCTGATCCATGAGACGAAATGCAATGGTTTTATCTCCCACCAGAGCTTGGTCGTGACTTTCTGCATAAGCGATATTTGCTTCTCCGTAACGGCGATTGGTCATTACTCCCCACATCTCTTCGGGATTCCAATCTTCATCGCGTTTGTGTTTGAGCAGTTTAATCCAGTAATCGGGGATGCCCATGGCGAGGCGGTGTGTGAATCCGACACCACCTTCACTTGTTGGTCGGCAGAGGCCAGGCATTCCAGACATGTCTTCCGCCACAATTAACACTCCAGGTTTTACTTTGTTTGCCAGTGTTGTGGCGAGTCCTAGATAGAGGATGGCGTCTTCGTCTGGGCCATTGAAGAAATATTTATCATAGTGATCAAAGGCGACCGTTCCGTGGTGGTGGTAAAGCATGGAGGTTACTCCATCGAATCGGAATCCATCAAAGCGGAATTCTTCAAGCCAGTAGCGGACGTTGGAGAGCAGGAATTGGCGGACTTCTTCTTTTCCGTAATCAAAACATTTGGAGTCCCATTGAGGTTGTTCGCCACGTTCGCCAGAGTGGAAATATTGATGGCCAGATCCGTCGAAGTCGTTGAGGCCTTCCGCAATATTTTTAACGGCGTGAGAGTGCACGATATCGAGTAACACGGCAATTCCGAGCCCGTGCGCGGTGTCGATGAGGTATTTTAAGTCGTCTGGGGATCCGAAACGAGAGCACGGAGCAAAAAATGAGGAAACATGGTATCCAAATGATCCGTAATAAGGATGCTCTTGTATCGCCATAAGTTGCACGGTGTTGTAACCGAGCTTTGCGATTCTAGGTAAGACTTTTTCTGCAAATTCACGGTAAGTGTGGAGTCGGGGTTCTTCGCCAGCCATGCCGACATGAGCCTCATAAATGCAAGGCGCTGAAATCTTAGAAGGATCGTAATCGTGTTTCCACGCATACTCCTTTTTCGGTTGCCAAACCTGCCCTGCGTAATCGTGAGTTTCTTCATTTTGAACCGCTCTAAAGATGGTGGCGGGAATGCGGTCGAGGGTGTTTCCGTAACCGCCAACAATACGCAGTTTGATGAGGTCTCCGTGTTTGAGTGTATCAGCAGGGAACTCGGCAAACCAAACTCCGTCATCTTGTTTGGTGAGCGGATGAGAATAAGAGTCCCAGTTGTTAAAATCACCTACGAGAGAGATTGAACGAGCGGCGGGTGCCCACTCGCGAACAGTCCACGTTTGAGAGTCTTTAGAAAAGTGAATCCCTAGATGTTTGTGGGCCTGCGCGTAATTTTCGATGCTTCCCGCTTTAGATTCAATGTCTGAAAGATGCTTTTGGAGGCGCTCCATTCTCCAGTTGATGTGGTCGGTGTAAGGTTCGAGCCAAGGGTCGTTTTTTACCAAAATAGGAGTCTTCTTAGTCATGCTTAGATTCTAGGTTAGAATCGTGAATATTACAGTTTTTTCTTTGAATAGTTATGAAAATTCCCAAAAACAGCTTGCAGGTTAAATCCTTAGCGGTCAGTTTTTTGCCGCGAGACGGAACCGTCAAAACCATGAAAAACTTTTTTAACAAACTGGGAGACGGAAAGGTTGAGCAGTATTATATTTTTCTTTTCTTGCTGAAGTGGCTTGCCTTCGGTGCGGTTGTTGGGTCTTTGGCGGGATCGGCTTCGGCGATTCTTTTGATGTCGTTGCAATGGGCTACGGAGTATCGCGAATCTCATTTATGGATCATTGCTCTGCTTCCGTTGGCAGGATTGGTTTCGGGGCTGATGTATTACTATTGGGGGGCTGTATCGGAGCGGGGAAATAACCTGTTGCTGGAAGAATACCATCGTCCTGAACAGACGATTCCTTTGCGGATGGCACCTTTGGTTCTTATCGGCACCGTGATCACTCACCTTTTTGGTGGCTCCGCAGGGCGCGAGGGGTCAGCCGTTCAGATGGGAGGAGCTATTTCGGCGCAATTCTCTCGGTTGTTGCACTTTAAAAATAGCGATCGGCAGATTGCGATTGTGATGGGGATTAGTGCGGGGTTTGCTTCGGTTTTTGGAACGCCTCTTGCTGGGGCTGTTTTTGCCGTCGAAGTGTTGATTTTAGGCAAAACTCGGTATGAGGCCATTTTGCCAAGTTTTATTGCAGCTATTGTGGCTAACTACGTTTGTGAGCTTTGGCCCATTCACCACTCCCATTTTGTCATTCCGTTTGTGCCGGAGATGACTCCGCAAAACATGGTGTGGGCTATTTTTGTAGGGGCTATCTTTGGTGGTGCCGCCTGGTTGTTTTCTACATCGACTCATGCCTGGGGGAGATTTTTTAAATCGAAAATAAAATTTGCTCCGCTCCGTCCCGTTGTGGGAGGTTGTGTTTTGGTGGCTGTCATTTACCTCATGGGGACAACCAAATATATCGGACTAGGTGTGCCGACCATTGAAGCGTCATTTTTAGAATCGATGAACAGTTATGACTTCCTTTTTAAAATAGCGCTTACCTCGTTTACGATCGGGGCTGGATTTAAAGGAGGAGAGGTGACTCCGTTGTTTTTTATTGGTGCTACCTTAGGAAATGCGTTGGTTTGGCTCGTTCCATTGCCCATGCCACTGCTTGCAGGGATGGGATTTGTCGCGGTGTTTGCGGGAGCCACCAACACGCCGATTGCTTGCACATTGATGGGGATTGAGCTTTTTGGCGCGGATGGGGGAGTTTATATCGCGTTGGCCTGTGTGGTTTCTTACCTGTTTTCAGGGCATACGGGTATTTACAGTTCTCAACGTATCGGCGCTCCTAAACATCGACTTTTTTTAAGACTCGCTGGGCGCGATTTGAGTGGGGCGAGAAAAGAATCCGTTTCTTCATCTTTCTCTCAGTAAGAAAAAGGTAGTTATTCTTTAATGATCCTAGCCTTGGGAGGTGTTCTGAAAATAGGGTCTTTCCGCCCGCGTTTTGGGGAGGTGAACATGGCGCTTTTCCATTTGGATTTTGAATAATGTCCCGATCCCTGAAACTGGAAAAGTCCCATGAATGGCTTGAGGGGAAGCGTGAGAAAACTAAAAACGCCTCGGGCGTTCAAGCGCACTAAGAGGTCGATTTTTTTTGTATCCAGATTGATGGTTCCTTCGCCCGTGAACCGTAGCGACCGCGTGTTGGCTAAGAAGTTGTTTGAGTAAATAATTCCTTTGCGGATAGAAAACGTGCACGATGCGTTTTCCGCTTGTTCTTCCGTTGGATTTTTATCGCCGAGCACTTTTCCGATGAGCGGGGAGAGGGGGCCGAGCATGGGGATGGAGAATAAATTGCCGCGCTCTAGTCCAATAGCCCCCGTGCCATTGAATTTTTTAATGTCGGAGCTATGTCCTTTGAAGTCGAGTCGCCCCGTGATGAGTCCGCGTTCAGCTTCTTTAAACCCATACGTTTCACCTAAATCTTTGAGGTGAATCCGCTCACATTGGAAACCTCCTTCGTAGTCTTTTTTCGATGTGTAAACGGTGATTTTTCCGCTACACGCTCCTTGAAATGTCCGAAATGAAATGTTGGATACATCGACGCGACCTTGGCGAATCCTCACCTGTCCTTTAAGACGTCTCAGCGTTAATTCAGATCCTAAAAAGTCATAGTGCGTGATTCCTGGAGCTTGGATATCAATTTTAAAATCCGTTCTCTTCTGAGAGCGATTCAGGTCAAATGATCCATTAGCGATGAGGGTCGGAGGTCGTTGAAATTTGTAAACCTCACAATGATCGGCGGAGGGAGTGTGAAAGAGTCGGACAACGGGAGCTGGCCATGCGGATGAGCGCACATTTTTAATGTGAACCATTTTATTTTTGAGATCGACAACCACTTTATCCGAATCCACCTCCCCTAAAATGGGACCGCCATATTTTTTGCGGAGGCGATAGTTTTTCTGATTAAAAATGAGTTTGATGTCCGAGAAGGTTAATTCCGATGGGGTGGATATGTAATCGGCTCGAGCCGATCTCATCGCAACGCCTTTGTATGAGAAATTTTGGAGGTGGCAGTGCCCCGTGATCGACCAATTTTTTTCCCCATTGAGATCAATAAAACCTTTTGAGTTTACTTGCGCCGTGGTTTCTTCTGTAAAATCTGCTAGGTTGAAATATTTTTGAGCGACAGGGTTGACGATGAATGGGATTAGAGCCGTGGGGGAAACT
>CAZOWD010000108.1:0-6794 GCA_964583225.1 uncultured Verrucomicrobiales bacterium
TACGAATTTAAAGTTCTCTTCACCTAATGGGGGAATCTCACATTGATCTTTTTTGAGTTTCAAATACCCATTCCATATAGGGTTTAGAGGTTTTTAACCTGTTTCAACTGCGGATTCTAGGTTCATTGCTGAAGTTTGCTTTGGTTTAGAGGATGAACGCTTTTGTGGGGGAAATGGAGAGATTTTTTTGAGTTGCTTAGAAATCAATAACAAATCCTCCTGGGGAAGTGACGGCTTTGGCGATGTCGAGATGCACCCAGCGCAGTTCGTAGCGCGGTCCCCAGGAATCGCTGACGGCGAGTTCGTTGGTTTTTTCATTGTAACCAATAATCATGCAGATGTGGTGGTGGGTGTTATCGTTTTTGAGGCTTGGAGCTACTTCTTGAGCTTCTTTGCTGATTTCTTTTGCCCACTGAGCAAAGTCTTTGACATCGGCGCGTTGTCGGGTGCGGGCGTTGGCAATTTTGTTGTAAGTTTCAAGGCTGCGCATCTGCCAGAGAATGGGGACGCCTTTATTGATGTATGGCTTGATTTTGCGAATTTTAAGATCTTTTTGGAGGTTGAGGTCTTTGATGCGTCTGGCTTTGCTTCGAACGATACGTTTACAACTTTCAGCGAGTAAGCCAGTGTAAGTGCCACCTCCTGGTTTTGTGGCAGCGGTGGCGAGAAGATACATATCCGCAGGGATGTTCATGTAGCGCATGGCGCGCTCGAAGGTGGCTGGAGCGCAATACCCTTTAGGTCCTTGGTTGACCATGGGGATGTTTTTTAGGTAGGTGTCGCCGTTTTCTTTGGTGATGACATTTTTTGCGAGCATCTTTTTGAGGTCAGAGTCTTTGACAAAGTGGACTTTTCCCGCGAGATCCGCATTTTCTTTTTCTACGATAAGGAGGCTGACGTATTCATTTTTGACTTCAGAAAGAAGAAATGCGTGGTCTTCCATGTCCCATCGAAGCACTTTTCGGCGATCTTCTTTTTCACCATAGTATTGTTTTTTGGGGGCACCTAAACACTGAGTGAGTTTTTCACTGATAAGTTTAGCATCGGTCTCAATCGCTTCTTCTAGTGTGGTGGGGACTGGGGTGTCTGGGTGAGTTTTTTTGAAGTGATCTTCACCCATACCGGCTGTGCTACCAAAATCTCCTTTATTGGCAAATACGAGTGAGAGGTGTTCGACGGTTCCTTTGGGACCTCCGTAGAGCGTGGCGGAGTAGGGGTGAGTTCCTAAAAATTGGTATGTTTTGGGTGGGTAATAACGGAAGCTGCTGGATTGGGTCGTGATGGATTCTTTGGGCCATCCGAGACGTTCCGCAACTTCTTCGGCAGGTTGAGTCCAGAGCGAACCAGCTCCTTCAAAAAGAGGATGAGAAATGGCCTCGTTGATCTTGTTATATTTGTCAGCGTTCGCTTCGGCAGCTTGCTTGAGTTGTTCTTTTACCTTTTTTAGGGATTCTGGGGTGATGGTTTCAGGATTGACGGTGTAAATTTTGCCGTTTTTTGTTTTAAAAGTGAGTTTGTCGGAGGTGAGATTTAAAACGTCAACTTGAATCGATTTTCCTGATTTTTTTTGAGTGATTTCCATGAGGTTGGAGGCTTGCACCTGAGTCATGGGAGAAAAAACGAGGAGGCTAACGAGAGAGACCAAAGAGAGGGAGGATGATTGAAACATTGGATGTTGCTGTTATGTCGTGCATCTACTAGAGGAGTTTGGATGGCTTGGCAAAGCTCTTTTTCCTGAAAATTAAAGAGTTAGATGGTGTGCAAATAGATTTGTTTTTGAAACGATGACGCGCTTTTGTTTGATTGGGCTTGCTCATTGGTCATTCGTTTTGCATAAATTTTCTCATCAGGAACCCAAACTTAATCCAATCTTATGCCTATCAATATTGAAATGCCCAAGCTTTCCGACACCATGGAGGAAGGCACCCTTGTGAAGTGGAACAAGAAAGTCGGAGACGAAATCGAAATCGGAGACATTATCGCCGAGATCGAAACCGACAAAGCAACGATGGAAATGGAGGCGTTTGATGAGGGAACTTTGTCTAAAATTTTGGTGCAAGAGGGGGAAAGCGTTGCCGTTGGAGCCGTGCTTGGAATTTTGCTTGAAGAAGGTGAATCCGAAACTTCGGAAACCGCTGAGGAAGCTCCAGTTGAGCCTGCTCCAACTCCTGAAAAGTCAGAAGAAGTGGCTCAAGCTTCAGAGCCTGTTGCTACGGCAGCACCTCAAACTTTCACAAAAACAACGGGTGAGCGTATTCATGTTTCTCCAGTAGCGCGTAAGATTGCGGAGCTTAACGGGGTTGATCTTTCAACGATAACGGGATCAGGGCCTGGAGGGCGGATTGTAAAAGCTGATGTTGAGGCTGCGTGCACGGGTGCACCAAAAGCAGAGCCAACGCCTGCTCCAGCACCAAACAAAGCTCCAGTAAAAGCATCTGCGCCTGCTCCAGTAGCAGTCCAACCAACGGTTGCTGCCACGGACACGACCGTAAAACTTAGCAGTATGCGTCGTATTATTGCGGATCGGTTGTTGACCTCAAAAACAACTATTCCCCATTTCTACCTTCATTTGGAAGTGGACACAGAGCCGTTGATGACGCTTCGTAAGCAGATTAACGCGCAGTCGGAGCAGACACACGGCAATAAGTTTAGTGTTAATGATTTTGTGATCAAGGCGGTGATTTGTGCCACACAAGCCGTTCCAGAGGTGAATGCTTCATTTAATGGCGACAGCATTGTGCAGTTTGGTCAAATTGGCGTATCCGTCGCCATTTCCGTAGAAGATGGATTGGTTACTCCTGTGATCAAAGATGCTGCCAATAAATCGCTACTTCAGATTTCCCGTGAGGTGAAAGAAATGGCAGGGCGGGCTCGTGATAAAAAACTGATGCCTAACGAGTTTGACGGAGGAACTATTACGATCTCTAACCTTGGAGCTTGGGGGATTCAGAGCTTTGATGCGATTGTGAACCCACCTCAGGCCGTGATTTTAAGTGTCGGGGCGATTGAGGAGAAACCCGTTGTTGTAAATGGGCAAATTGTTCCTGGAAAACGGATGAATGTTGGCGTGAGTTGCGATCACCGTGTGGTTGATGGAGCCGTTGCAGCTCAGTTCATCAGCGAAGTGAAAAAGTTTATAGAAAATCCAGCGTTGATGTTGATTTAAGTATCAGCGTATCAGTTTATGACTTCTCCAAGTTGAGATATTTTTTCTATCCAACTTGGAGATTTTTTTGATCTCGTTGTTGTGGGGGGGGCTGATTGGTTCTAAAAAATAATGCGTATGCTTGATTCTCAAAAAGCGTTGGTGACGGGGGGCGCTCATGGGTTGGGGCAGGCGATTGCTCAATCGCTACGCAATGCTCATTTTGAGGTGCTGGCGCCCAGTAGCGCAGAACTGAATGTTTGTGATTCTGACGCAGTGAAACGGTTTGTCGCTGGGGCTGGGGAGCTTGATTTGTTGGTTGTTAATGCGGGAGTAACTGCGGATTCTCTTTTGGGGCGGATGAAGGAATCCGACTGGGATCGGGTGATGGAGGTGAACCTGAAGGGGGCTTTTGTTTGCGCCCGAGAAGTGGCTCGGCAGATGGTGAAACGCCGCTGTGGGCACATTGTTTTTATTTCCAGTTTTTCAGCCGCGCATCCACCAGCGGGACAAGCAAACTATGCCGCGTCAAAGTCGGCTCTGATCGGTTTAATGAAGTCGATGGCGCAGGAGTTGGGAGGTCGGAACATTCGAGTGAATGCGATTTTTCCAGGTTTTTTGGAAACGGCGATGACTGAAAATTTGCCTGATTCGGTTAAAGAAAGGTGTTTGGAGGCGCACGTGTTAGGTCGATTGAATACGCCTGATTCCGTAGGTCGTTTTGTGACGTTTTTACACCGTGAAATGCCCCATACTTCAGGGCAGGTGTTTAATTTGGATAGCCGGATTCTTTAGTTCGGGGTATCCGTTTTTTTCTCTGAATCTTCTTCCTTCTTTTTGGGCGAGTCTTTGGGCGAGTCACTCGTTTTTGTTTTTTTGAACACGCTGTTGGTTTTGATTTCCGTTGCGATGTTTAATTCTTCAGCCATCCCCGGTGAAATCGTTGCTAAAACGGGCTGTTTGAGCTTGCTGACCACTTTGCCTTTTTCGTTGTCTTGATGGAGCGTGAGCGTGGCGATGTATCTTTTGTTGTGTTCGAGAGTATTTAAATCTGGCGTGCGCATGAAGATCAACTTGGTTCCCTCATTGATCTGTTGAATGCTTTTAAAGGGGACTTCTGGATCGTCTGGATTTTCAAAGGTGATGATGGCGGTGTATTTCCCCTTTTCGAGATCGAGGACTTGAAACGTTACCATGCCGTAAAGTTTTTGGGTCGCTCCATTTACAGAAAAACCTGCGGAGACGGCATTGGCGTGTTTACTCGTCGCAGCCTTGGGCGGACCTGTAACGCAGGAGGTGAGCGTGAAGATACTGAGGAGAATGGTGGAAAATAGTGGCGCTAAATGTTTCATGCGGAAGGATGAGTGTGAGTCTTTTCAGAAAGAGCAAGACGAATCATGTCTAAGGCTTTTTGGCTGACGAGCTGTTTGAAAGTTTCTCGACCACGCGGGTAGAATGCCATGATGGCTTCTGTTTTTTCGGCTGTAGAGATACCGATCCATACTGTGCCCACGGGTTTTTCCTCGCTACCGCCTGTCGGCCCTGCAATGCCTGTGACGGAGGCTGCTATGTCGGCTCCAGCACGCTCTCTGGCGCCACGAGCCATGGCGATGGCAACTTCTTGGCTTACCGCACCATGGGTATCGAGTAGATATTTGGGGACGCCGAGCATTTCTTGTTTGGCTTCGTTTGCATAGGTGACGAATCCGTGGGTGAATACAGCGGAGGCTCCCGAGACATCGGTGATGCGACTGGAAATTCGTCCGCCAGTGCAACTTTCGGCAAGGGCGAGTCGATACCCGAGTTGGGTGAGTCGTTTGACGACCACTTCTTCCAGAGATTCATCTGAGACGCTAAAGCATTCCTGAGGGAATGTTTGTTGGGCGAGTTCGCTGGCTTGTTGAATGCTTTTACTGGAGCCGATAAGTCGGAGGTCCACTTCGCCAGGTCGGGCGCAGTAGCCGATTTCTAGGTTGGGGATTTTGGCAAACTGGGAATCGAGAGATGCGTGAAAATCGCTTTCTCCAATCCCTGTGAACTTCAGAGTTGCCATGTTTGGGGACTCTTTTTGGTATTCTTTTTGTTTTTTGAGCCGAGGGATTACTTGGGCTTGAAACATGGGGCGCATTTCTCCTGGAGGCCCCGGGAGCAAAAAGATGGCGCAGTTGTCTTTTTGAGAAAGCGATGCGGGGGTGAAAACTCCTGGCGCCGTGCCATTGGGGTTGGGGAGCATTTCACCACCTTCGGGAACCAGAGCTTGTTTTTTGTTTTCTTCCGCCATCGGACGGTTCAAGCGAGTGAAAAAACTGGCGATGGCTTGGAGGGAATCTTGATCCTCAATGAGCGGAACGTTGAGCACTTCCGCAGCAGCTTCACGGCTAATGTCGTCACTTGTCGGACCGATGCCACCCGTGACGAGCACAATATCGCTGCGGGACATCGCTTCGCGTAGGGCGTCTTTGATGGCCGTGCCATCGGGAACCGTTGTTTGGCGTTGGACACGTAGGCCGATTTTCATCAACTCCGCCCCCATCCAGGCTCCATGGGTGTTGAGCGTGGAGCCTAGGAGGAGTTCGCTCCCCGTGTTGATGATTTCTATTTTCAAGGAAGTGCTGGGTGGAGATTGATTAGTCTAAAAGCGTGCTGCGAGTGTAGAGGGCAACGACGGGGACTCCGTAGTTTTCGATGGCTTCTCGGCCTCCTTCTTCGCGGTCTACAAGCACGAGCGCAAAGGCGATTTTTCCTCCCGCTGCTTTGATGACGTCCATGGCCTTGATCGTTGATCCACCCGTGGTGATGACATCATCGACAATTACAATGGTGTCGCCTTCCGTGAAGTTGCCCTCGATTTGTTTTCCTTTTCCGTGCCCTTTGGGTTCTTTGCGGACGGTGAAAACTTGGAGCGGTTTTTCATCGGTGGCGGAAGTCATGCCTACAGCCAGTGAAATGGGGTCGGCTCCGAGCGTCATTCCTCCGATGCAATCGGCTTCGATGCCACGAGATTTTAGTTCGGCTTTGACGGTTTCCCATCCGAGTTTCCCGATGAGTGTGGCACCGATGGGATCCATGGCGGTGACTCGGCAGTCGATGTAAAGGTCAGACTTTTTGCCTGAGGCTAGGGTGAATTCGCCGGTGCGGACGGATTTTTCGAGAAGTAAAGATTTGAGCTTTGCGCGTGTATCATCGTTGGACATGCCCGAGCTTAAACTCGAAAACTCAAATGCTAAACCCCAAATTTAAAGAAATTAGAACAAAAAAAGACTGCCAGAAACTACGGCAATGACGGACAAACTGTGGCTGCTACCTTTCGGTCCTGACCAAATTCATCTGCCGGCACTCCATAGCTCTGACAGCGCGGATTTCTTAATGCCTGCGCGGGGGATTGCAAGCGAGTAATTGATTTTTTTCTTGAGACGACTGGAGTGGGGTTAGCCTTTTTTGGTGATCTTGGGCTTCGCTGCGCACCCGCATCCTTTTGAACATCCGCTTTCGCTGGAGCGACGAGCTCGAAGCCAACGCCTGAGCAATAAAAGTAAGGCCACCAAAACAATGGTGGGAGCCGCGTAGGATTGCCAATTTTCTAAATTCATTTGTGGGGGGATGGGGCGTTGGTTGTCTGAAGGATGGTGTATCGTTATGGAGAGTTTAC
>CAZOWD010000109.1:0-6770 GCA_964583225.1 uncultured Verrucomicrobiales bacterium
TAAATTATCGTTAATCTTTCAAAGACTTAAAACATCTCCATAATTTCAAGTAGCATATTAACCACTAAAACTATCGACAACAATGCGGCTGGATAAGCACTCGCATAACTAAGAATAGGAGCCTGAGCATCTGTTTTTGAAGAAATAGCCCCCAACGCCGGCGTGGATGTCATCGCACCACACACGCCCCCTAGCGACGAAAGAATATCAAACTTAAATATCACGGTTGCCAAAAAGTAGCCAACAACAATCGGAGCCATTGTAGCAATCATTCCAACGATAAAGATCCCTCCACCTTGAGCGCTTAACGTTTCTATAAAACTCGCACCTCCTTTGATTCCTGCTCCAGCAAGGAAAAAGCAAAGCCCCAACTCTCCCAGCAACTGCCTGGTTGGACGCGGCACATAACCAGCGATTACACCCACTCTTCCAAAGTGACCTAAAAGCAATGAAACGAGTAGCGGTCCCCCTGCCAAGCCCAACTTAAATCCACCAAAGGAAATTGATCCCACTAACACACCCAGAGCCATACCAAGAGTTAGCGACAATAAATCAGTCATGCCCATACTTCCTGGACGGTGGCCCACCGCTTCAGCAAAAGCCGTTAAGTTTTCTGCATTTCCCACAGCTACAAACTGATCGCCCAACAATACTTCTGTTGAGTCATCTGGAATCATTTCGTATTCACCGCGTTTCACACGAGAAACCAGCACCCCATACTTTCTCAAAAGACGTAACTCTGCAAATGTTTTGCCAGCAAATTCGCGGTTCGTCACCAGCAATGTTCTTCGGTCCATATCCGAGTTAATCACCACTGGACCATCTGCCTTTTCACCCAACACATCAAGCATTGCATCAATACTTTCATCGCGCCCAACCACCCACACGAGTTGGTTCATTTCCAGACGAGTATCCGCCTCTATCGGCACCAAAATACCATCTTTCATCACCCGTGTAATGCGACACCTCAAATGATCAATTATTTTGAGATCGTCGATTTTACGACCATCAAACTTAGGGTTCGTGATTTTCACAAGAATCGATTGAATCTGATTCGACTTGGACTCTTGCGCATCTAATTCCTCCCCAATTTCTTGAAGATTCTTTTTTCTCAATCGTGGCCAAAGTTGCACAAATAAAACTGTGCCAACCACACCAAATGGATAAGCGATAGCATAACCAGCAGAAACCAATCCGAGATCCTGGTGAGAAACAAACTGCTCCTGAGCCGCCGCTAATCCAGGGGTGCTCGTTAGCGCTCCCGCAAAAACTCCCGCAGCCACACTAGGCGACAAACCAAACAAACCCGACACCACTCCAGTTACAAGCCCGCCAACAAAAACAACCGCACAACTCAAGATTGCCAATTTAATTCCTGACTTCTTAAGCGTGCTGAAAAAACGAGAACCAGCTCCAATGCCAATACAATACACAAACACCACCAGACCAACACTGGTCACAGCAGGACTCAAAGTGACGCCGTAATGCCCATATACAAGAGCGACAAACATTACAGAAGCACTACCTAAGCTTACTCCCCAAAGTTTTACACGCCCGACGAGCAAGCCAATTGCAATTACGCTAAATAAAACAAACACCGATTGGTGCATGAGCGGAGAATCAAACAGATTGGACAAAAAAGAATCAATCGCATTCATAATCATAAGTCGCAGAAATTTAAACGACTGATTGATGGCGTAATAGGGTTTCTTGCAACTTGCAACAGTTTTCGTGCAAATCTTTTATTTTTCCAAATTTGAATCCGGTCTAAACAAAACCTAACGAAGTTTACTGAGCGATTAACTCGTTAAAGGCCATTTCATCTAAAATAGTAACCCCAAGAGATTCAGCTTTGTCCCGCTTACTGCCCGCTTTTTCTCCAGCGAGCAAATAATCTGTTTTCTTGGAAACTGATCCCGAAACTTTACCTCCGCTCGCTTCAATCATCTTTTTAAATGCTGAGCGTGGCTGACTCAAAGTGCCAGTGATCACAAATGTTTTTCCAGCTACCGAAGAATTTGCATTTTGAAATGCTGTTTTTTCGGGGTCGTAGTTATCGGATTCGGGGTCAATGCCAAGCTCTCTCAACTTGGCGATCACACGTTGACCTCCTTCGCTTTTAAAAAACCGGATCAGGTGTTCGGCAGCCGATGGCCCGAGCTCTGATTCAATTTGATAAGGTGCTAAACGAGGGTGGTTTTCCTTTTTGCGCTTTGAAGCGGAAAGTTCCGTATAATTGGGTAAATCCGCTAGATCTTGCAAAATGGGAGATTCAAAAACGTCGCTAAGCTTTTTATGAAGTCGGGCAATTTCACGAGCGGCAGATTCTCCAATTTGAGGAATCCCCATGGCGTAAATCCATCGGGCTAGAGAGGCTTTACGCGCCTTTTCAAGAGCCCCAACGATCATTGCTGCGCGTTTCTCTCCAAGCCGACGTGGTTTACTTTCGCCCACTTCCATTTTAGCTGGATCAAGTAGCAAGTTCGCTAGATCTTTTTCATTTAAATCAAACAAATCTAACGTGCTTTTCACCATTTGAGTCTCTACGAGTTTTTCGGCAACCGCCGTCCCTAGACCATCGATATTCAGAGCTTTACGCGATGCAAAATGTTTGATTCGAGTGACAGCTTGCGCTGGACAAGCAAAGTTTTGACACCGCCATGCCACAAACCCATCTACCTGCTCAATAGGTCCGCAACACGATGGACATTGCCCGTTGACGTGCTCAAACAAATTAAACGGCTTGCTTTCTGGTGGACGTTTTTCCTTCACCACCTTCACCACCGCTGGGATAATTTCTCCAGCTTTTTCAACCACCACAGTATCCCCCAAACGAATATCCTTCCGGTCTATTTCATCCTGATTGTGCAAAGTTGCGCGGGAAACGGTCGTCCCAGAAACAAATACTGGCTCAAGTTCCGCCACAGGCGTCAGCACACCGGTGCGCCCAACCTGAATCGTAATCGCACGAATGATGGTTTCTTTTTGCTCGGGGAGAAATTTAAACGCGCAGGCCCACCTAGGAAACTTAGAGGTCGCTCCAAGTTGATCGTGAAGCGCTAAATCGTTCACCTTAATCACTGCGCCATCCGTCGCGTAAGGAAAACTGTGCCGATCCTTATCGAGCTGATCAATGGCAGAAAGCAACTCCTCCATGGAATAGACCGTTTGGAACCAATGAGATGCTTTGAGACCATACTCTTTGAGCGTTTGCTGAAACTCAACAATCGTTGTGTAAGGTGGATTCTCTACTTTTCCATAAGAGTGAAAAATGCAGTCGAGAGGTCGAGATGCAACTACTTTGGGGTCGAGTTGCTTGAGGCTCCCAGCCGTAGCGTTGCGTGGATTTACAAACGGAGGCTCACCAGCTTCTTCACGTTGACGGTTCAATTTTGCAAAGCCATCGTTCGGCATAAACACTTCGCCTCGGACTTCAAAAAGATCGGGAGCAGAATCAGGAAGTCGAAGCGGGATCGTCTGAATCGTTTTAATGTTTTGCGTGATATCATCGCCCACTACCCCATCGCCACGAGTCACAGCATAATCAAGCACGCGATTTCGGTAAACGATGGAAACCGCCACGCCATCAATCTTAGGCTCCACACTCAAAGCCACATCCGAACGCCCCAAACTTCTGGAAAATCGCTCAAACCAATCATGCAAGTTATAAGCCCGAGTCGCTGAGGGGTTTGTTTTTTGAATTTCCTTTAACTCCTCCTCTTTTAACTCATGAATGTCCTCAATCGAAAGCATCGGGACGAGATGTTTAATTTGAGTAAACCCATCGAGAGGTGCTCCACCAACCCGCTGGGTGGGCGAATCTGGCATCGCAAGCTCTGGATATTGTTTCTCCAGCGACTTCAACTCTCCCATGAGCGCGTCATACTCGGCATCAGAAATTTCAGGTTCTGCCTCTTGATAATAAAGCTGGTTGTGATGCTCCAACTGCTGAGCGAGCTCTTTGATCCGATCCGCTGGTTTGATTGATTTTTTTTCAGCATCGTTTTGAGGCTGTGATTCGGAAAATGAAAAAAGATCGTCGTTCATGAGTAGGAAAAATAAGATTGTGCGAGGTAACAAAATACGCCCCACAAGGAGCGCAGAATCTTAGATATTAAAAAGAATAAAAAAATGAAAAAAAATACACAGAAAAAAAACAAAACTGCTTATCGACTCCGCTTGGATGGGTGAATACGACCTGAAAGAGTAGGTGCTTAAAGGTTTTATTCATGTTGTTTTTTTCATTGTTTTCCCCGCCCATTAGATTCTTCTAATGGGCGGTTTTTCTTGGAAAATCAATGCTTAGCTCGCGCAACGCACGGCACAAAGATACTGTCTTTCATGCCGTGGATTTTCTTTTTATCGGCTGGCACAATCGTGGCGAGACATCCCGCAAATTGAGTTTTTTCATCTCTCCCCGTAAAATAATACGGACAAAGTCTCACACGCCCCTGCATCATTTTTTCCTCACCTGTTTCGGGATCAAAATACGGATGCTCTATGATTTTTCCCGAGTGAAATTTTTGCATCATGCGTGGCTGAGTTGTGGACTCTGCGAGCGCATCATCGATTTGTTTTTTCCATTCACTCGATGGCATATCATGTCCGATAAATACGCCACGAGCCCCCCATGCTAATTCCGAAAACCCGCTTATTTTCAACACCAGCTGACGGGATTTCTGACTCAACTCCCCCACTTCTCGCCACGAATGCACATCCAAACGAGGCAAAGCAGCGTGAGGCGGCAACGGTGTAGGATCGACCACCCACCCATACGGAACAAGATCGCGCAAACGTTGAAGCAAACTTCCGCGTAATTCTTGTTTCCAAATAGATTGCATCGATGGTGTATGCAGCAGAGCCAGCCAAAGCTTTTCCTCCAAATGCGGTTTACACGGCGGAGTTAAACTTGGCGAAACGGCCAACTTGCGAGCCCGAGGAATATTTTTCCAATCAAACCATTCAAAAAACCGATACGCCGACTCCTGAACTTCATTTTCCTGCTCTGCAGACTGGAGAGAAACACCTTGGCATTGTTGCGCTAGATATTCCATTTCCATACGATAATCCCCCGATTCCTCACTAAGCAAAATGCTGATTGATTGATCGTTAGGAAAAATCGATTGAAACCCATCGCGAACGCCATGAGGTCCACCTAACACATCAAATCCATGCGACGCATAAAATTGCGATAGCCAAAGCGTAATTCCCATACCACCTGGCACGGAATCCAATTCCGTGAGAGCAAAACCGCTTGAGGTTTCGTCTCCTGTTAGAATGAGATCGGGTCGAATCACTCGGGGCAATACACCTCTCAACTCCCCCGCCCTTTGCGTTTGAATCATCCAATCGGGTTTTCCCGAATCTAACAACTCCGCAATCCAAGCTGGTAATTTCCCCTTTGCGCTCCGTTGGTAAATGGATTCCTGCGCACGCTGAAACTGAGCGAGCGAATGCCCTAAGCGAGTGAGCGTTTTTACGGTTTGCTGATCCAACTCCAAAGGCTTTGGAGAAAATAGCCATGAGTTTCCTCTCCGAAGCCCCGATTCAGGTAACGCGGACTGAATGGTTTCGAGAGTTACGGACATACACTTTTCAACTTATATCTACGGATAAAATCCCGCTCGGCGAGTTGGCTTAAAACTCGGCAGAAAGTCTGCACAACTTTCCAAACTCCCCCCGTTTAGATTTTTAGAAAATTATCTAACATCTTCATGCCGTCCTCAGTGAGGATGGATTCAGGGTGAAACTGAACACCGTGGATCGGATATTCTTTATGCATCAACCCCATGATGGTGCCATTTTTTGTTTCCGCTGTGATTTCTAAACAATCAGGTAAAGTTTCGCGTTTAACAATCAATGAATGGTAACGCGTGGCGGTAAATGGGCTGGCGAGCCCTGAAAACACACTTTTTCCCGTATGAAATACAGGAGAAGTTTTGCCGTGCATTAGCTTGCTGGCTCGGATCACCTCCCCACCAAACACCTGACCAATCGATTGATGACCTAGGCAAACACCAAAAATAGGCGTCGTTTTTCCAAACTCGCGGATAACATCGCAACTAATCCCGGCCTCCGTTGGCGTGCAAGGTCCAGGGGAAATACAGATGCGTTCGGGAGCGAGATCGCGAATTTCATCCACAGTGAGCGCATCATTGCGCACGACTTTCATATCTGCACCTAGCTCACCAAAGTATTGCACAAGGTTGTAGGTAAAAGAATCATAGTTATCGATAACGAGGAGCATGAGTTGTAAATTTTGAAGTCTAAGAAAGAGGGTTATTTAAAAATGAATTGGCCTATAAAGAAACTCACTCACTGATGGTTTTTGCCAAACCAATTGCGCGGAGAATGGCCATGGATTTGTTGACGGTTTCTTCGTATTCGTAAGTGGGAATGGAATCGGCAACCACACCCGCTCCCGCTTGCACATAAGCTTTTCCATCTTTCAGCAAACAAGTCCGCAAGGTGATACAAGAATCGTGTCCGCCATCCCATCCGAAATACCCAACCGCTCCCGAATAGCTGCAGCGTTTGCTTTTTTCCAATTCGTTAATGATTTGCATTGCGCGGATTTTAGGCGCTCCGCTAACCGTTCCCGCTGGGAATGTCGCTCTGAGCACATCGTATGCGCTGTATTGGTCGTCTAGCTCACCGTGCACGTTAGACACGATGTGCATGACGTGACTGTAACGCTCCACAATCATAAAATCATCCACCACAACGCTGCCGTGTTTGGAAATACGCCCCACATCATTTCGTGCCAAATC
>CAZOWD010000110.1:0-6704 GCA_964583225.1 uncultured Verrucomicrobiales bacterium
GGGGCGAGCGTTGCTCTTGCCCGAGGCTTGTATGGATTGTGCTTTCAGCACAAGAGCGACATTCCCAAAGCCTAGAACGTGTATGCCCTAGGCTTTGTTGTGCCCCGAATGGGGTTTGATAAGATTGTAGTGTGACGCTTTTTAGCGTCATGCCGTTGGATGGTTTACTTCCGACGGTGAAGTAAAAGACCCATCGCACCCAAGGCGAGTAAGCTGACGCTGGAGGGCTCTGGGACGGATGCGATGCTAACGTTGTCAAATAGCGCGTTGCTGTTAACTGGACCACTATTGTCTGCGCCTGCGACACCTATCCCAAAGTAGATGTCTGAGTCGTTAAATGTGAAATTTGCTGAACCTGAGTATGAATTAGAATTTGACCCATCTAATGATGTAAATTCAAATGCGAAGGTGCCTGTGGTGCCTGAAGACGGAGTCCAAGAGAAAGAAAGTCGATACCAAAATTTATCTTGGCTAATGCCTCCTAAGTTTCCATAGCTTTTTCCGTTGCCTGTAGCGTCAGAAATTTGCCATTTGAATGATGAGTCACCAACACCGAAAAAGTGAGCTGTGAGGGATTCGTTTCCATTGGTAGTAGAAAAACCATCTTTAATGTTTCCCAATGAAATGGTCATATCGTTGAAGTTGCCGAATTGAACGTAAACGTCTAAACCTCCAGAAAAACTTTTGGTTGCATCCAGTGCGGTCCCGTTGACTAAGTAGCCTGATGGAATATGATCGTTGTTCGGTCCGCTACCTTGACTAGCTTTTGCTGTGATAGTGCCACTTACCCCTAAATTGGGGGGCCAATCATTATTTCCATTCCCTGCGCTACCAGCGCCCGCAGCAGATGTTTCGTAATAGCCTCCTGCGGTATTATCAGAAACAGCGGTGGTATTAGAAACATATTGCCAACCTGTAGGTGGGGTTTGACTGCCTGCTGGTGAAGATTCAAAATCTTCGCTGATGATAGGATTTGCCGCAAAGGCGGATGAAGCTATGGTGAGGAGTGAGGCTGTGAGAATGGTTGTTTTGTAAGTGTTTGGTGGCATGGTGTTTAAGGTGTTGTTTTTTAATGTTTTGTCAGAGGTTTGATGATGTGGTTGAGGTGAGAGATGCAAGTTTTTTTGAGTTATTATTTCTCTTGGAGCTTGAGCGATCCTCTTTATAGTGCGAGGACGCTTTGAGCGGAGGGCGGTTTTTGGAGTTTCTGAGTCGCCTACGCTTAACATCTCGACAAGATTTCCACTATTCCATGTATTTAAAATCGCTTGAAATTCACGGCTTTAAGTCATTTGCGGATAAAACGAAATTTGAATTTCATCCGAATGGCGTGACGGGGATCGTGGGGCCCAATGGATGTGGAAAATCGAATGTGGTCGATTCTATCCGCTGGGTTCTCGGAGAAACTTCAGCCAAAGCGTTGCGCGGAGGGGAAATGGCGGATGTCATTTTTAATGGCACGGATAAAACGGGAACTAGCCGCAGTCGTCCCGCTTCGGGCATGGCTGAGGTGACGATGACGTTGGCGGATTGTGAGGATGCGCTTAAGATTGATTTTAATGAAGTCGCGGTGACGCGTCGGGTGTATCGCGATGGAAAATCAGAATACCGCATCAATAACACGTTGTGTCGGTTGCGGGATATTCATGAGTTATTTATGGATACGGGAATCGGGCGGACTTCGTATTCGATTATGGAGCAGGGGAAAATTGATCTGCTTCTCAGCTCGAAACCCGAAGACCGAAGGATGGTTTTTGAGGAGGCCGCGGGGATTACTAAATTTAAAAAAGAAAAAAAAGAGGCGCTCCGAAAACTGGAATACACGGAGGTGAATTTGCTTCGTATTTCTGATGTGTTGTCGGAGCAAGAACGCCGTATCAATTCGCTTAAACGCCAGGTGGCGAAGGCGCGTCGGTATCAGGCGTTGGCGAAGGATGTTACCATTTTGGATACGCATTTGAGTCACCATAAATACACGCAGTATCGTGCAGAACTCACCAAGTTAGAAAATGCGATCCATTTGTTAGAGGTTCGGGAGTGTGAGCTGGAGGATGGATTGCCTGCAAGGGAATCTGCCGTGGTTGAGGCGCGGGATGCTGCGCAGAGTTTGGAGGCCGAGCTTTCGGAGATTCGGCAGCAGTTGAATCATCATACAAACGCGGCGAGCGCAGCGGAAAGTAGGATTGCATTTAACAAAGAAAATCAAACGGAACTGCAAGCTCGCATTGAGCAGAACCAGCGGGAGATAGAAGAAGCCAAAAAGAAGCTCGACCAGCAGAAGGTGGATGTTGAAGAGGCTGAAAAAATGCTTGAAGAGTTGAGCGAGCGGATCGAGTCCAAACAAGCACAGCTTTCTGAATTTGAATCTCGGGCAGCGCATCAACGGGTTGAGCGGGAAGAGCGCGAAGCGATGTTAAAAAGTGTGCGAGGTGAACTTGCAACCACGCAATCGCTGGTGGCTGCAAGCCAGGCAAAAATAGAAAGCTCGATCAATCAGATGGAAAGCAACCGAGAGCGTTCTCAGAGGTTGAACGAAGAGCATGATCGGCTTCAGGAGCAACATGAAAAATCGCTGATCGAACTCGCTAAAATAGAATCGGATCTGGAAGGATGGGGTGAGAAATTAACTCATTTCCAAGAAGAGAAAGAAAAAGCCGAGCGCATGTTTCAGCATACGCGGGGAGATGTGGATGCAGCTCGCGAGCGCGCAACTTTGACTCATAAAAAACTCACTCAAGTGACTTCTCGGCGCGACGCTTTGCGTCAGCTTGTGAGTCGAGGTGAAGGATTTGAAAAGGGAACTCAATCTGTTCTGAAGGGCTTGGATGAACCTGAGTTTTTTAAAAATGCGGTGCGTGGAGTGTTGGCGGAATGGATCGAAGTTGAAGAGGGATACACGTTGCCTGTGGAGGCGGCGTTGGGGGCGCATTTGCAAACCGTGATGGTGACGGATTCTACTTACACGCAATCCATCATTGATCGACTTACCCAACGAAAGCTCGGGAAAGCTGCGGTTTTTTCAGAGGATTTTGAATCTTCCAAGGTGGCATTTCAGAGAATGAGTTTGCCCGATGGCGCGGAGACTTGGGCGATAGATCGGGTGAAATTTGATGCAAAAATTGGATCGCTGATCGAGAGTTTGTTAGAAAATGTTCTCATCGTAAAAGATTTGAGCACTGCTTTGGAGCTCAGAAATGAGTTGAAAGGAGTGACTTTGGTGACGATGCGGGGAGAAGTTTGTAGCCCCGAAGGAATCGTTCGCGGAGGCGCAGGAAAGGGTGGGGTGGATTCCGTGTTGGAGCGGCAAAATGAAGTGAGAAAACTCGACGCTGAAGTGAGTGAGCTTGAGCAGATGGATGAGGAAGCTCGGGAAAACCTTGCTCAACTGGAACAAGCGCTCACCGAACAGAGGGAGGCTGCGGATGTCGCTCGGGAGCGATTGCAACAAGCGCATGTGGAGGAATCTACCTTGAAAGGTCAGTTGACCTTGGCAAAGCGGGAAGAGGAATCGCTCAAAAACAAACTCTCCAGTGTGGTGTGGGAGATGAACGATATCAAACAGCGTGAAAAACTGGCGAACGAGGGAGTGGAAGAAATTGAAATGGAGCTCGCCGCTGCGCGCGAGCGTTTGGAGCAGCTTGAGATGAACCAAGTGAGGCTCGTTGATGAACTAGATGAGGCGAGCCGGCGTGAAGCTGAGGCCGTGGCGATGCTTCAAGAGTTTCGCACGACGTTGGCGGTGGAGCGTCAGGCGCAGGAGGCAGCCGAACGTCAGCGGTCGCCAATGGCGGCTCGTTTGGAGGAGCTTCACCAAATCAGCACGCGTCGCAACGATGAGATTGCAGGCTTTTTGGAGCGGATGAAAAAGGCGAAAGCTGAAAATGAATCGCTTGAGGAAGCCGCCGCGCAACATCGGGCAGAAGCGAGAGATTTGGAAGAGCTTTTAGAAACAACGTCGGCGAGTCGGAGTGCGCTCCATGAGGCGATCGAAACCAGTGAGAAGTCGCTTGCAGAGTTACGTCATGAACTTTCCAAAATTACGGAAGAAAAAGGCAGAAATGAAGTGCAGAGCACCAAGATTACGCTGCGTTTGGAGCATTTGACGGAGCAGGCGATGGAGCGTCACCAGATGGATGTGGCGTATTTTAAACCTAATCTAACGGCGCTGTCTGCTTGTTTGAAAGAGCGTGCTTTGGGTGAGCGGGGGAATGGGGGGGCGGATACAACCGATTCGATCGATTGGGAATTAGTGGAAAGCGTAGTTACGGATCTCAAACGCAAACTCGACTCGATGGGACCTGTGAATTTGGATGCCATTGAGGAGTTTGAAGAGTTGGAAGCTCTGCATAACAACCTGCGGGCGCAGCATGAAGATTTGGTGCATTCGAAAGCGGAGTTGGAGCAGGTGATTGAAAAAATCAACGTCGAAACGAAAAAGCGATTTACTGCCACCTTTGACCAAGTGACGCAGAACTTTAAGGAGATGTTTAAAGTTCTCTTTGGAGAAAAAGCGGTGGCAAACCTCGTGCTTTTGGATGAAAGCGATCCGCTGGAGAGTGGGATCGATATTATTGCCAAACCTCCTGGAAAAAAACTGCAATCCATCACGCTTCTTTCTGGCGGTGAACGGTCGATGACCGCTGTGGCGCTTTTGTTTTCTATTTTTCAAATCAAACCTAGTCCGTTCTGCGTGCTGGACGAGTTAGATGCGCCGCTCGATGAAGCGAATATCGGGCGATTTCTCAAGGTGTTAGATCAATTTATCGACAAGAGTCAGTTTATCATTGTGACCCACAGCAAACGCACGATGCACCGCGCCGATGTGATTTACGGTGTAACGATGGAAAACTTTGGTGTTTCCAAACCTGTGGGTATGCGTCTAACAAGTTCTGAAAATGCCAGTAAAGGAGAGGCACGCACCGCCGCTCAAAAAGCAGCGCTAGAGCTAGATGCGTAAAAAGGGGGCGTTGCTAAGAAGCGACGAGATTTTTAGAAAAGATAATGAGCTTTTGAGCTGCACGGGTAAATCCCATGTAAAGCAATCGGGTGTTTTCTTTAATGAGATCGTGACGTTCTTCTTCATCGAGGAGAGGTGAATTTTCTTTGTCGAGTAAGGAATCGACTCCGAGAAGAAACACGATGCTCGCTTCCAATCCTGTAGCTGCGTTGAGCGTGGTGAGTTGGGCGAAGGTTTCGGGCGGAGCTGATTTATTGCGAATGTCGTGAAAATGAAGGTGGGGAAGTTGGATGGATAGCGTGGAAATGAGAGGTTTGAGTTGATTCGAATCGGCATGAATGATGAGAATGCTGACCTGATCAGATGTAGGGAGGTTGGCTTGTTGTAGTTCGTTGGCTAGTTGTTTGAGGTGTAGAACGAGTTGATTGTTGCTGTCTTGATGGTTCGACGTCGGAATGATAATGGGGTGAGAGCCGATTGTGGGAGCTTGATTGATTTGCTCATCGCTAAGAAGGTTGATGTCTTCGTCGGCAGAATCGGTTTCTGATTGTCGGCGATGGTAGAAGTCGGTTGCGAACTGGAGGATTTCGCGTGAGTTTCGGTAGGCTTTATGAAGTTTTGTGGTTCGTCCGCGCACTTCGATTCCGCTGGAAATCCACGATTGTCTTCGCTTGAGAAAACCTTGCGTGGGATCGGCGGAGAGGAAGAGTTGTCCGCCGGGGATGAGAGCTTTTTTGACGATATCAAACCACGATTTTGCAAAAAACTGGGCCTCATCAATGAGAATACAATGGTAGCGCGGGAAGTTGCATTTTCCTGCCATGGCCTTTTTGTGAAAGCGCATAGCCACGTTGTGCCAGTCTACGAGTTTGTGATCGCGAAGATAGATTTGATACTGCTCAAAAATTGCCCAAACATTGGCCCGTTGGTTTGCATTGAGTCCGCGATGTTGACCTTTTCGGTCGAGTGATTGGTAGGCTGGTAAACTGGTGATTTGGTGGTCTTTGATAAAACCAAATTCATTGACGAGAAATGAGGTTGTAAATTGATTGTCGGGAAAATCGCGGATGAGGTCATCAATGATTTTTTCGACTTCTCTCGGGTAGAGCGTTCTTTCGTGCCAGTCTTCGCTATTGAGTTCTTGGCGAGCCCATTGGAAGAACGTCAGCCATGTTATGTTGAGCTTTTTATCATTGAGATGGTTGAATCGTGATTGAAGTTCATTGTTGATGGGCCGGTTATGAGTGAGGATGAGGACTTTGGCATCGGGGTTGAGTTGGGCATTGAGGAGCGCCCTATAGAGTAAAATGAGCGATTTCCCGCTACCGGCAACACCCGTGACGAGTTGGCTGGTAACGGTATCTGTTTGGACGGTTTCAGTCTGAATTACCGCCTCTGCTTCCTCGGGAAGGTAAAGGTTGTTTTTGACGCACCATTCCTGATCAAAATCGAGAAGCAGTGGAATAGATGGCGTTTTTGCTGCGGTGCGCTTGATGCTTATTGGAGAGAATTGAGTGGGGATGACTACTTCTGGGGTGAATTTGTGGCGGAGTTGAATGATCTGAGGTTTTGTAATTGGAGGCGGAGCATTTTCTTCGAGAAGTTTTGCTAGTTTGTCGGCGCTGAGTTGTTGTTTTGCGAGAAAATGGATGTTGTTTTCTGAGCTTTGACCGAGTTGTGGGCTGATTGTTTCGAGCGTGCCTTTGTTGACATTTGGAAAGGCGACGATGTGTTTGATTGGAAAACT
>CAZOWD010000111.1:0-6572 GCA_964583225.1 uncultured Verrucomicrobiales bacterium
TTAAGGGGATACCTAAGACAGAGGTGATCGCCTCTCAGAATTTTGATGGCGATATTTTTAAATCGGTTGCCGAGGGTGCCAGTGTTGATGGAGCGGAAAGCGATGATCTGTTTTTCCAAGGTGGGAAAAACCCCGCTACGTCAGTAACGCATGTATCTACTGGAAGTAACGACCTTGGGTTTACTCACGACGGAGTTACTTATACCCCACTAGGAGGAACCGCGGGAGTTGTTAACGGAAAATTCCACATTATTCATTATACGTGGGGATACTCTCGATCTGATTTGTTTAATGCTGATAACTCTTTCTTCCCGCACTTCAAAAATGGAGACTTCATTTGTGAACCCGTCAATGTTGCTGGCTATATGAATAAAACGTTCTCCATGGATCTAGTTGCGCTTGGCCCACATGCCGAAGAGGATAGGGACGATATTTATATTCGCCTTCGCATCGATGGAGAGGACGTCACTATTTTTGATACCCGCCAAGGAACCGATGGTATCCCGAGTGTTAATGATGCCAAAAATGGTGCGACATACAATGGCACCTTGCTCAGCTATTCTATTCCTGACTCCGCAACAAGTGTGCAGCTCCTCATCGACCTTGCAGTGGATGGTCCAGGTGATGGATACAGTTTTGATAACATTCAATTCGCGGGAGAGCCTGAACAGGTGGATCCGACACCTCTGATTTTATCACCATTTGAACAATGGAAAATGGCTCATTGGGTGAGTAGAGAACTGTCCACAAACGCAGGGGGTAATGATAATTACGACGGAGACGCCTATGAGAACCTGCAAGAATTTGCCTTTGGTCTTGATCCTAAAAGAAATGATACTGTGCCAGCGGGGCGACGCCTCAGGGTTATTGCTGATACAGAAGGTGCTTTCACATTTGCTTATCACCGCATAAAAAATACTGGGCTTACTTTTTCCTATGAGTCATCTACTGATCTCAAAACTTGGACGCTACTCGAGAAAGATGCAGCCAATGGATACTCGGAAACCATCACATCAGATGGAAATTATGAGCAAGTTGAGGTCCAGTTGTTAGGTGATCAATCTTCTGAGACCCGCAATTTCCTCCGAATTAAGATTCAAGAGTGAAGTTGCCGTTCTTTTTGGCTCAATATGTGTTACTTCCTTGAAAATGAAATTTAGATCGGTGTTCTTATGTGAACATTTCTGCTGAATTGTCTATTCGGTTGAAAGGTGGTTGAGTAGTTTGCGCGTATCGTGAACATGACAAAATCATCTTTTGTGGCAGTTGCCGTTGTATTGAGTGGGGCGGGGGCTTTGATGGCCGATAATTCGGACAAGCCTGCCGCTCCCGCTGTGATGAAAGCTCCGGAAAAATCGGCTTTTTCCGATGCGTTGGATTTAAAGAGCATTTTAAAAGTTTCTAATGCCGTAGCGGACTGGCAGTTGGCTCACCCGTATGAACGAGAGAATTGGGATTGGACCGAGGGGGCGCTTTGGACTGGCCTTACGACTCACGCTCTAACAACGGGGGATGAGAAGTATTACGATGCGATGAAAAAAGTGTCGGAGGATTTAAATTACAAATTAGGGCCTCGGCATGGATTTGCTGATGACCATTGTGTGGGGCAGTTGCATTTATGGAACTACATGCGGGATGAAATGCCACGTCAATTAGCTCCAACTAAGGAGGTTTTGGACGCATTTGTGGATCGCCCTCACGATGAGTCTTTAAAGTGGAATTGGGATAATGCGATTCACCTCAGAGAGTGGGCGTGGTGTGATAGTATGTATATGTCACCTCCTACTTTGGCGATGTTGTTTTCGGCTACGGGAGATCGGAAATATATCGATACTATGGATCGGCTTTGGTGGAAAACTTACGATTTTCTATATGATAAAGAAGCGCACCTTTACTGGCGGGATTCTTCTTATTTTGGTAAGCGCGAAGCGAATGGAGAAAAAATGTTTTGGTCGCGTGGAAATGGATGGGTCTTTGCCGGGCTTCCCCACGTGTTACAAAATATGCCAGCGGATTATCCATCACGCTCTCGCTACGTGAAGCTATTTCAAGAGATGGCCGCAAAGCTGAAAAGTTTGCAAGTTGAGGACGGATCATGGCGTGCCTCTTTGCTGGATCCGGATAGTTATCCGTCGCCGGAAACGTCAGGGACGGCCTTTTTTACTTACGGATTACTCTGGGGGATCAATAACGGACTTTTGGATGAAAAAGAGTATCTTCCCGCTGCCGTTAAAGGGTGGAAGCGGCTTGTGCGAAATGTGCACGCAGATGGAAAGTTAGGTTTTGTGCAACCTGTCGGAGCAGACCCACGGCAGGTGTCGTATGATCAAACCGCTGTGTATGGAGTGGGTGGATTTTTGCTCTGCGCTCATGAGTTGGATAAACATTCCATTCTCTCGCAGTCAAAACAGGCCAAGCTTTCAGTGACCAATCCGAGCGCAGTAAATCGCCTGAACGAGGTGGTGCGAGTTGATTGGAAAACGGTTCTGAAAAAACTACCTTCAGTGAATCCGCAAAACGTGGGAGTGCGCGACCAAGTGAGTGGATATTTTCTTCCGACGCAAGTGGTGGATGATAACCAGGACGGAACGCCTGACGCTCTCCTTTTTCAGACAAATTTAACACCTAAAGAAACGAGAAGTTATCAGTTGTGTGCATTTGGAAAAGCGAAACCGAAGTTTCGGGCTAGCCAGTTGACCGCGCGTTTTGTGCCTGAGCGACAAGATGATTTTGCTTGGGAAAATGACCGAATTGCATTCCGGTCCTATGGACCTGCTTTGGCGGTTGAGGGGTCTCGCGGAGGAATCGATGTGTGGACTAAATCCGTCCGCACTCCTGTGGTGGATGAATGGTATAAAAGTAAAGCGTATCACAAAGATCGTGGCACAGGATTGGATGGGTATCACGTCGGTTCCATGCTCGGTTGCGGTGGTTTGGGGTATTTGACGGCGAAAGGAGAGCTTGTAACAAGCCCTGTGTATGCGAAGTGGAAGGTGATTGAACGTGGCCCCTTACGGTTGAAGTTTGAGTTGAAATACGCACCTGTGCAGGTTGACGATGCTAAAATTGCTGAAACTCGAACGATTTCGATGTTGGCAGGAAGGCATTATTTTACGGTAGATTCTTCGTTTGAAGTGGATGGAGATGCGTCTAAAATTAAACCTGTTGCGGGTCTTTCGCTCCGAAAAGCGAAGGATGAACCTCAGGTGTTTTCGGGGTATTTTCTCGGGTATTGGGATCCCTGTATGGCTAAAGATCACGGGTTTATCGGGGCGTTTATCTTAAACGATGACAAAGCTGGGAATAAATACCAAGTGAAGTCGTCTCAGAAGCCTGGACCGAAATCGCATGTAGAGTATCAGGCTGTAAAAACGCTTCTTCCTGAAGTTGGTAAGCCTGTGCAGTATCGTGCGGGGGCAGTTTGGCAAAACGTAGATGTCCCTGAGCTTGGTGATTTTGAACAATTATTGTATGTGGAAAGTCACAAATCACGCCATCCCGTTATCGTGAATTAGCATCAGTTCCGTTTATTTTTGCCAAATTGAAGGCATGATGAACGACTGAAAATCGCGGACTTTTTAACACCACCTTTTTGTCTACTGTGAAGCGAGACGAAAGGGTGGTGTTTTTTTTGATTTAGAATAACGGCTGAAAGAGGCTGAGGTAGATTTTAAGCCCTGGTAAAATGATGGGCGTTACTTGACATGTTTGTGGAAGAAATTAACTTACTACTTCAAAGATGAGTTAGTGTGATAGTCGCTTACCTCAAAGCATTTAAAAAAATCGAATGAAAACATTGTTACAAAAGAAAATTGATATGAAAACCAAGCCTCTCGGGGCGTTAGGTCAGCTTGAAGATTTGGCTTTGAAGGTGGGCTTGATTCAAAACTCTCTTGAGCCGGAGTTAAAAAATCCGACCATGGTGATTTTTGCGGCAGATCACGGGATCGCTGCCGACGGGGAGGTGAACCCGTTTCCTCAGGAGGTGACGTGGCAGATGGTGTATAATTTTTTATCGGGTGGCGCTGCGATCAATGTTTTTGCTCGGCAGAATGGCATGGCTGTGAAAGTTGTGGATGCAGGGGTGAAACACGATTTTGAACCGCATCCAGATCTTATTGATGCCAAAATTGCGCCGGGAACGAAAAATTACCTGCATGAGCCTGCCATGACCGAGGCTCAGTGTGAGGTCGCCATCGAGGCCGGTCGCAAAATGATTGAAACTCTTCATGCGGGCGGTTGTAACGTGGTTGGGTTTGGGGAAATGGGAATTGGAAATACCTCATCGGCAGCGTTGATTATGAGCGCTTTGATGGAGTTGCCCATCTCTGAATGCGTGGGGAGTGGCACGGGGTTAGATGCAAAAGGGGTGGCAAAAAAAGCTGAGGTTCTCGAGCGCGTGATTCAAAAACATCAAGTGCCATCGGATGACCCTTTAAAGGTTCTTCAGACTTATGGCGGGTTTGAAATCGCGATGATTTGTGGGGCGATGCTTAAGGCTGCTGAGTTGCAGATGGTGATTCTCAACGATGGATTTATTGTGACCTCCGCGTTGCTTGTAGCATCGCGAATGCGGGAAGAAGTTTTGGATTCCTGTGTTTTTTGCCATACTTCCAATGAGCGGGGGCATCAAAAAATGTTGGATTATTTTGAAGCCAAGCCTTTATTGGGGTTGGGGTTACGCTTAGGAGAAGGCACTGGGGCAGCTTTGGCTTATCCGCTGGTTGAGGCTGCAGTTCATTTTCTTAATGAAATGGCAAGTTTTGAAAGTGCAGGCGTGAGCGGTGAAGGGTGATTCTTTTAAACTCAATTTGTAGTTTGTCAGAAATCGAGTAAAATAGAAAGTTATGAAAACGAAACGCAAACCAAGGATCTTAGTTGTTACTCCAGAAATTACGTATTTGCCCGAAGGAATGGGGAATATGGCGCAGCAGATGCATGCGAAGGCTGGTGGTATGGCGGATGTTTCCGCATCTTTGGTGAGCGCTCTGTATGAGTTGGGAGCTGATGTGCATGTCGCATTGCCCAATTACCGAAAGATGTTCAGAACGGAGGGGTTAGAGCATCGGATTAAAGAGTATTTAGGAGTGGCTCAAAAGATAGGGAGAGAAAGAATTCACCTCGCGGAAGATCAGATTTTTTACCATCGGAGTGAGGTGTATTCCTCGAAAAATGTCAAAATGGCATTGGCGTTTCAGAGGGAAGTGATTAATCGAATTATTCCAAAAGTTCAGCCAGATTTGGTTCATTGTAACGATTGGATGACGGGGCTAATCCCCCCAGCTGCGAGACCTTTGGGAATCAAATCTCTCTACACCATTCACAACATCCATACGGAAAAAATGACCATGGCCGAGATCGAGGATAACGGGATTGATTCGGCGTCATTTTGGGAGTTTCTGTATTTTGAACGCTTCCCTGATTCGTATGAAGAATCTAGGGCGTCAAATGCGGTTGATTTTTTGGCGAGCGGAATTTTATCGTCCGATAATATGAACACGGTGAGCCATACTTTTTTGCAAGAGATTGTGAATGGGGAACATGAGATTGTGCCTGCTTCGATTCGACAAGAAATGAGGCGTAAGGTCGATTTTGGTAGTGCTACTGGGATTTTAAATGCGCCAGATGCATCGTATAATCCTGAAAATGATTCGGCCTTGGTTAAAAACTATACCGCTTCTAATTTATCCGAAGGCAAAGCGCAGAATAAGTTGGCGTTGCAAAAACGGTTAGGCTTGGAGCAAAATCCATCGGCTCCTCTATTGTTTTGGCCATCTCGTTTGGATCCTATACAAAAGGGATGTCAGCTTTTTGCTGATATTTTGTATGAAGTGGTGGCGGATTATTCTGATATTTCTTTGCAGATTGCGATTGTGGCTAATGGATCATATCAGCATCATTTTAAAGAGCTTGTAGATCTTCACGGATTAGAAAATCGGGTGGCCGTAGTGGATTTTGATGAATCGTTGTCACGGCTGGCTTATGCTGGTTCGGATTTTATATTAATGCCATCGTTGTTTGAGCCTTGTGGGTTGCCCCAGATGGTGAGTTGCAAATATGGAACGTTGCCGATTGTGCGCGATACGGGAGGCCTGCATGATACTTGTGAGCCCCTTCAACGGGATGGGGCTTCGGGAAATGCTTTCCGTTTTCAAAACTATACTCCTGAAGAGTTGCGTGGTGCGATTGATGAAGCGGTTCAATTTTACCGTCAGCCTTTCGAGTGGAAACTTCATGTGATTCAGCGCGTTATGAGAGAGTCTGCAGAACGGTTCAATCACGAAAGAACGGCCAAAGCTTATATCGACCTCTACGAAAAGATGCTCGGTGTGAAAGTCGGTGAATGATTTAAAATGGTGATATTAGGCGAGGAGAAGTGTGAAAAGTGATTTAGAAAGAGAAGGCCAGGGCGGGAGAGATGGGGTGTTGGCCTTTTCTTTTTTAAAGCGTGAGGTGGAGTTGTTTTTCACGGCTCTCATGTTTTACACGCGAGTTCCTTGTCCCAAATGGGTTTGTTTTTCTCAAGAATACCTCACTTTGTCGGTTCGGTATCTTCCTGTAGTTGGGTGGTT
>CAZOWD010000112.1:0-6521 GCA_964583225.1 uncultured Verrucomicrobiales bacterium
TGCCACTCTGCGAGATTGTAATTTACTACGGCTAGTTCCGCTAAGGCTCGGAACAGCGCAGGTTTGTAAGTGGCCACTTTTTTATCTTTGCTGAGCACTCCCTCAATGACATCGAGCGATCTCGTGCCATTTGACTCTTCAAGTCGGAATAGGAGAATCTTCCAACTTCGATGACTTCTCTTCAAACCATCTTTGTTTTCCCAGCGGTTAATGAGCCGAAAACCAAGCCGCTCAAAGATGAATTGATACTTTTCTGGAGTTACTCCATTAAAAAATCTTCCGTTCGGGTCTCGCTTTGTTTGCGTGTCCACAGTCGAGTCGGGACCTGGCACCGACATTAAAAATGTCCCGCCAGTTTTTAACACGCGCCGTATTGCAAAGGCGGAGTCAAATAAATGCTCTTCGGGTAAATGCATCAAAACAGCCGAACATAAAATGCCATCGAAACTGTCCTCTAACGCGGCCTCTAATCGAGGCAATCCATCTTTAGCGACCCGATTTTTCAATTCGGGGAATTTAGATTTTAATTCCTCTAGCATTTCTGAGCATGGGTCTACTCCATAGGCGTTCATGCCAGAATCGATCAGAGCTTTTAAGTCTCGGCCCACGCCACAACCAATATCTAATACTTTAGAATTTGGCGAAAATGATTGCTGAAAATACAAAGCGACACCTTCCCCTGAATTACAGTATTGGTATGCCAACTGGGGGGCATTTTTCTGATAATATTGAGAAGTCGCAGAGTCCATTATTTAGGTGTCTGAATAGATTGAAATGAGGCTGATTTGATATGTTGAAGGAGGATTGTTGGCGTGTATGTTGTAAGCGCTATTTGCAAAAAAAAGAACAATGGGAAAGATGAGGCGTTGTCTTACACGGAAGATAGTGGCGTGATTTATGAAATGAATAAAGCAGGAAAATCACAGGAAGAAATAACGCGGATCATAGGCGTTGCTCTGAGCGTCGCAAACTAGGGGCTTTAAGAGTTTATGGAAAACGTGGAAATCTCGAGGAATTTCCCGAAGTTTACGCGCTGGCTGTGTAAAATCTGCTTGACTTGAAATCCAAATAATACCAAATAAATCCAACTTAAACAAAATCTATGCAGGTTTATTTAGCAATTGATTTGGGGGCTGGCTCGGGCCGGTTAGTAGCAGGAAAATACGACGGCTCGACACTGGAGCTCGAAGAGGTGAATCGGTTTGTCAATGAACCCGTAGAGGTGAATGGCGGATATTATTGGAATACGTTGTATCTTTTTTCCTGTATCTTGGATGGGATTCATCTTGCTGGTCAGAAGTATGGAGATGATCTCGTTTCGATTGCTGCGGATTCTTGGGGGTGTGACCATGCGATGTTAGATTCCCAAGGAAACTTGCTGGGTGGGCATCGCCAATACCGAGACCCTCGGAGTGAGGGGATGCAGGAGAAAATGGATGAGTTGATTCCGCTCGCTGATGTTTATGCAAGCACAGGGGTGCAACCTGCTTTTTTTAATAGTAGTTTACATTTGTTGGCTGAACGCTTGAAGGGGCATCCGGGCATGGAGATAGCGGATCGGCTTTTGTTTACTCCAGATTTATTGGCGTTTTGGCTGAGCGGGGTGCAGGCGAATGAGCGCACGATTACCAGCACGAGCCAACTTTATAACCCAAAGGAACGCGATTGGGCGTGGGACGTGATTGATGCCTTAAAACTTCCTCGGAAGATGTTTGGAAACATCGTGTCATCGGGCACCGTGCTTGGCACCGTGCTTGAAAGCGTAGCTCAAAAAACAGAAGTGACTCCCAAGTTGAAAATTGTGGCATCTGCAGGACACGATACAGCAAGTGCCGTGGCTGGTCTTCCCATGGAACGCGGAGGGCTCTGGTTATCATCGGGCACTTGGTCGATTTTAGGTGTTGAGAGCGAAACTCCTGTAACGACACCGGAGGCGATGGAGGCTGGATTGTCCAATGAAGGTGGCGTGAGTAAAACGACTCGGCTTTTGCAAAATGTTTCGGGGCTTTGGATGATTCAAGAAAGCCGCCGTTACTGGGCAGAACATGGCGAAGAAATGAGTTTTGCGGAGTTGGCGCGTCTTGCTGAAGAAGCGCAGCCATTTACGGCATTTATCGACCCTAATGACCCAGTATTTGCTTCTCCAGGAAATATGCCTGAAAAAATCCGCGAGTATTGTCGGAAGACGGGGCAAACCGTGCCAGAGAGTAAAGGGAGCGTGTTGCGTGTTGCTACGGAAAGTTTGGCGTTAAAATACCGTCAAGTTGTCGAATCGCTCCAAAAAGTGACAGGGCGCACCTTTGAAACGCTTCATGCTGGAGGCGGGGGGATTCAGAATGAATTGCTCATGCAGTCTACAGCCAATGCTCTTGGGATCCCTGTGGTTGCTGGGCCTATTGAAGCGACATCCTGCGGAAATATTATCACGCAGATGGTGGCGACTGGTGAGATCCCCAATATCACCGAGGGGCGTAAAATTGTGGCTCATTCCATGAAAACTCAAACATTTATGCCCTCTGACTCCGCTAAATGGGAGGAGGCTTATGCGCGATTCCTAGAACTTTAATTTCTCGAACGACTGGCCAAGATTTACTCATCCCAATTAACTCATTAACGAACAAACCAACCTATGTCTAAAACTGTATTTAATAAAGATAACATGCCAAAAATTGGCATTCGCCCAACCATCGATGGCCGTCGCCGTGGCGTTCGTGAGTCGCTCGAAGAGCAAACGATGAATCAAGCTAAAGCAACAGCAGCATTTATCTCGGAAAATCTCAAATATCCAGATGGCTCGCCTGTTGAGTGTGTGATTGCTGATACAACGATTGGTGGTGTGGCTGAGGCCGCTGCTTGTGCGGATAAGTTTAAGCGTGAAAACGTAGGTGTTTCTCTGACGGTAACTCCTTGTTGGTGTTACGGATCTGAAACCATGGATATGGATCCTCACACACCTAAAGCGGTTTGGGGGTTTAATGGGACCGAGCGTCCTGGAGCTGTTTATTTGGCGGCTGCTTTAGCGGGTCATTCTCAGAAAGGCCTTCCAGCATTCGGAATTTACGGACGTGATGTGATGGAGTCTGACGACACATCGATCCCAGACGATGTGGCTCATAAGATTCTCAGTTTTTGCAAGGCTGGTATCGCAGTTGCGTTGATGCGTGGTAAATCTTACCTCTCACTCGGTGGAACATCAATGGGGATTGCAGGATCTGTTGTGGATCAAGATTTCTTCCAAGACTACCTCGGTATGCGCGTGGAGGCTGTGGATATGACGGAGCTTGCCCGCCGGTTTGAGCGTGGTATTTATGACCAAGAAGAGTATGAAAAAGCTTTTGCTTGGGTGAAAGAAAATTGCCCAGAAGGGAAAGATTACAACACTCCAGAAACCACACGTTCACGTGAATCTCTCGATAAAGAGTGGGAAACTTCAGTGAAAATGGCGATTATCGCTCGCGATATGATGGTTGGTAACGAGAAGCTCGCAGAGCTCGGTTACGCTGAAGAAGCTGCGGGTCGCAACGCGATTTGTGGTGGATTCCAAGGTCAGCGCCAGTGGACGGACCATTATCCAAATGGAGATTTTATGGAGGCTATTCTTACTTCTTCCTTCGATTGGAATGGTAAGCGTGCTCCCTATCAATTTGCCACGGAAAACGATGCCTTAAACGCCGTGACCATGCTCTTTGGTAATTTGTTAACAAACACAGCTCAAGTTTTTGCTGACCTCAGAACTTACTGGTCACCTGATGCTGTGAAGCGTGTTTCTGGTCATGAACTTTCGGGAGCTGCCGCAAATGGATTGCTTCACTTGATCAACTCGGGCCCTGCCGCTCTTGACGGCACTGGCCAGCAGACTGATGAAAATGGTAAGCCATGTATGAAACCACATTGGGAGATTACTGATGAAGAAGTACAAGCTTGCCTTGACGCTACAACATGGCACCCAGCTGTGACAGAGTATTTCCCTGGTGGCGGATGGAGTTGTCGTTACGCAACAAAAGGCGGAATGCCAGCTACCATGGCACGCATCAACTTGATTAAGGGAATCGGTCCAGTGCTTCAGATTGCTGAAGGGGTGACTGTTGAACTACCTGAAGACGTTCATAAGACACTTGATGATCGGACTAACCCAACATGGCCAACCACATGGTTCTGCCCAACGCTCACTGGAAAAGGCGCGTTCCGCGATACTTACACTGTGATGAATAACTGGGGAGCAAACCACTGTGTGATGAGTTATGGATTGATTGGAGCCGACCTCATTACTTTGGCTTCCATGTTGCGTATCCCAGTGTATATGCACAACGTGAGCGAAGACCGCATTTTCCGTCCATCGGCTTGGGCGGGTCACGGAACCTCCGATCTCGAAGGTGCTGATTTCCGTGCATGCCAGAACTACGGTCCTGTTTACGGATAACTTAAACACTTTTCTCATTTTACCACAAAAGCAACCTCAGAGATGGGGTTGCTTTTTTTAGGGCGTATATGAATCGATGAACGGGTTCTTTTCACATAATCATGATCTTGCTTTCTTCGCAGAAGATGAGAGCTTAAGTAATCTATGAAAAAGTCATTGTTTCAATTATTTTCGAAAGACTCTGTTGTCGCTGGAGCTTTAGGCTTGTTGTTCTTTTCCAGTGCCGGTGGAGCTTTAGCTCAAAAAGCAAAACCAAATATTCTTTTTATCTGTGTGGATGATTTGGTGGCTACCATTGGCTGTTATGGCGATGAAACGGCAAAAACTCCGAATATCGATTCCTTGGCCTCTCAGGGGACTACGTTTTTAAATCATCACTGTGCGTGGTCGGTTTGCGGTCCTTCTCGAGCAGCGATGTCGACCAGTTTGACGGCTGAAGAAACTGGAGTGATGGGGTTTAAGCCCATACGGGCGAAGTTGCCAAACGTGGTGACAATGCCTCAGTATTTTAAGAGTCAAGGATACGAAACTGCCTGTTGTGGAAAGTTTCATGATCCGAGAACGGTGGGTGATATAAGGAAAAAGAAAAAGAGCAATGGTCAGTATCCTGACGGCAAGCTCATTGATGATCCCGCATCGTGGTCGATTCCTTACGTTCATTATGCCAATGGGTATAATCCACCCAACCATCCAGCGTGGGATGCTTCGAATCGTCCCGATTCCGAGTATGTTGATTTTCAAATTAGAAAACAGGGGGTCGCTTTGCTGAAGCGTTTATCTAAGGGGCGTAAGCCGTTTTATTTAGCGGTCGGGTTTAAAAAACCACACTTGCCATTTGTGGCTCCGAAAAAAGCGTGGGATTTGTATGATGAAAAGTCGATGCCTTTGGCTAAATTTAAAGATTTACCTCTCAATGCGAGTGCTCAAACCAAAGCTTGCTTAGAGAATAATAAAGAAATCATGGGCTACAATCCCTTTAAAAAATTAGGAAAAATGCCAACGGTTGAGCAACAGCGCACGTTGCTTCACGGGTATTATGCCTGTGCATCGTGGGTGGACGAGCAAGTCGGTGAGTTGCTCAAGGCTTTGGCTGAAACAAACGATCCCGTTCAGAAGGGGAAAAAGATGTCGGAAACCACCATTGTTGTGTTTTGGGGAGATCATGGATTCCATCTAGGAGACCATTCCCGTTGGGCGAAGCATAGTAACATGGAGAAGGCCACTTCTTGCCCTTTAATCGTTGCTGACCCTCGAATTGATAACAAAGGAGCCAAAACGATGTCGCCTGTGAGCACTCTGGATATTTACCCTACTTTGTGTAAGTTGGCTGGGTTGCCTGTGCCAGAACAACCTAAAAGCCGGACATCTTCAAAAGGTCGTCCACTGCGTGGCGTTGATTTTACCCCAGTCCTCAAAGATCCTAAAGCATCTGTCCGCAAGGGGGCGCTTACGATTTTCAGTATCAAGGGAAGTTATGGTTACGCCTACCGGACAGAGCGGTATCGCTATATCGAGTGGGTTAATAAATTTAACAAAGTGGTATCCAAAGACCTTTACGATTATAAGAAAGATCCATTGGAAACGAAAAACGTCGTAAATAATCCCGAGTATGCAGAGGTGGTTCGGAAATTATCTCGCGAGCTCCGGGCTGATCCTTCTTCGCAAGGGTGCGTGCGTCTTCAATCGCCCGTGAAATCCAAATGATTGCGATGAAATAGTTTTATTTTTTAGAATAGAAACTTCGCAAAAGAACCAGATGGTGTGATTTTTTCATGCTATCTGGTTCTTGATGTTTTATGGGATTGAGTCAGTGTTTAGATATGAGTTTGTTTAAACGTTTGCGCAAAATAAAAGGTTGGTCTCTCGGTTTTGTTGGGGCGGCGCTGAGCGTGTTTCCGTTACAGGCTCAATCGCCCAAACCCAACGTCCTTTTTATTGCGATTGACGATTTAGTGACCACTTTGGGGTGTTATGGTGATGATGTCGCAAAAACTCCTGAGATTGATGCGCTCGCTTCGCAGGGGACAACCTTTCTCAACCACCATTGTGTATGGTCGGTTTGTGGGCCATCGCGCGTGGCGCTTGCTACGAGTTTGACTCC
>CAZOWD010000113.1:0-6520 GCA_964583225.1 uncultured Verrucomicrobiales bacterium
AATAAATTTAAAATTAATGGCGAACAACGTATTCCTGACGGCCTCGTAGGAGCTAAGTTTTTTTCAACACTTCGTGCCATCATAGATTATGAGCACAACGCTGTTCTTTTTCCCCCATCAGAAGCAAAAGACACAACCTATGCACGTAGTCGAAAAGCTAAAAAAGACCTTATCCTACCTCTAACTAGAGGAGCTTACGGTTACCTTTACGTTAATATTAAAGTGAAAGATCAAACTTATGCTTTCCTTGTAGATTCAGCAGCTACAGTAAATACGATCGATCCTGCCATTGCTAAAGAACTCAACTTGGAGGGCAAAGTAATTCCTGGATCGATTGGAGGAGCTGGGGGCAACACAAAAAGTGGGCAGAAGTTAGTAACCGTCAAAAATCCATTATTGGGCGGAAAAATCCAATTAGCCTCGCTGAATTTTTACCTTATCCCTGGTCATACTTTTTCGAAAGGGCTTCCAGAAGGAACTAAAGTTGGAGGTATTTTTGGTAGTCAGTATCTTAAACATTTTGGAGCAAAAATCGACTTTGGTGCACCTGCGCTCATTTTTCCAAAAGCTAAGTTTCAAAAACAGTAAGCTTTAAAAACTCGCTACATACTGAAAGAAAAGGGAGGTTTGGATAAAAGCAGATTTTTTTCTGCATTTGCCCACTCAATGTCCCACATAAAACAGTTCAAAAAGGTGCAACTTAATGCACTTGAACACTGTTTAAATGAATTTTGAGGATTGTAGAGAAAAACGCTCAACTCCCTATAAAACAAAAGGCTCAGCGGTTATGCTGAGCTTTTTTAATTTGGTGGAGGCGAGGGGAGTCGAACCCCTGTCCTAAACGCTTTCTACCTAGACGTCTACATGTTTAGTTGATGATTTGGGTTTTAGGTTTGTGTAAGCTCACCAACGGCGTTCACATTCCGATTAACCTGTTGAATCTCGCTGTCGACCCGGTTACCCGATCTTCAGCCAGTCCACTGAGTTGGCGCCTTTTCCCTTAGTGGACGTCAGGGAAAGAGACGTTGCTGTCAATTAAGCAGCAAGTGCGAGCTCGTTAGAGTCTGCAATTAAGTTTTTTGAACGGCTTTTTAAAGAGGCCAACCGATCAACCTCTACATGCAGTCTAAGTTTCCAACATCTAGTCGAAACCATGACGCCCCCTCAGTAGTTAACTTCTGAGAAGATGGCGAAACCATATAGCTGATTTTAGTTTTAGCAAGTGATTTTTCATGCTTTTAAGTTCGAAATCAGGACAGATTGCTTTGTTCTTTTGGTTTGATCTTATGGATTATCTTACCTAAACCGTATTTATGGCAAGTGAGAGAGCGCCTCAGAGGCAAACACCGAAACAAATAAAAAAAGAGGATGCACTGAAGCATTTTCTCGATTGTGAAGAGTCGGGTGGTTCTGCGGGGGTGGACAGTATTGCGGGATCGTTAAATTTAAAAGGCGGGGCAGCTCTGCAGGTTCTAGGCGATTTACAATCGGATGGTCTCGCTGAACCCCGTGGAGATGTGTGGCGTTTAACCGAAGAGGGGAGGGCCGAAGGTTTAGAAATGGTGAGGCGCCACCGACTTTATGAAACGTGGTTGGCGCGGGAGCAGGGAGTGCCAGCGGATCAGTGGCACGAAAAAGCAGATATCGAAGAACATGGGCTGGATCGAGAAGCTACGGATTTTTTGGCAGATCGCTTAGGAAACCCTAGGTTTGATCCGCACGGCGATCCGATTCCGACGCGCGAAGGCATTTTGCCGTCAGCAAAGCGTGTTTCTTTAGCAGAGTGGGATGTTTCGAAGCCTGCCGTGATTGACCACATTGAAGATGAACCTGTATCGATGTATCGCAAAATCGTTCATCTGGGGTTGCATGCGGGGATGGTGCTTTCGAGGATGAAATTTTTACCTGATGGTGGGGTGGGCGTTTTGATCGAAGGCAAAACGTTAGAGATTTCTCCTGAGTTGTTAGGATTGATCCATGTGGGTGAAGTTTTGGATGAAGAGGTTGAGCCCGAGGGGATAAGGCGTTTGAGCGATTTAAAAATAGGCGAAGAGGGAGAAGTTTACGGGTTGTCCACTTCATGTTACGGTCCCGAGAGGAGGCGGCTTTTGGATTTGGGGGTGGTGCCAGGCACAAAGATTCGCTGTGAGTTTAAAAGCCCTTTTGGATCGCCGCGGTCATATCTTATCCGAGGCACTTTGTTTGGTTTTCGGGACGAACAGGCCGATAAAATTTTATTAACTCCGAAAAAAGATGCCCAGAAAATGGAGCAGAAGGGAGAGTCAAAATCATGAGTGACGAACCGTTAAAAACTCACCAAGTGAGTGATGAGTGTTTAAAATGTCCATCGAGGCACGGCTTACTGCAAAAACTAGGGGTGCACACCGACGATGTCGATTATGTGATCGCCTTGGCTGGAAACCCCAACACGGGAAAAACCACCGTGTTTAATGCACTTACAGGATTGAGAATGCATACGGGAAACTGGCCAGGGAAAACAATTTCACGAGCTGAAGGCGCGTTTTCGTATGATGAAAAACGGTTCAAGGTGGTGGATCTTCCTGGAACTTATTCTTTGCTTTCAACCTCGCCCGACGAGGAAGTCGCGCGTGGGTTTCTTTTGTTTGGGCAACCTGACGTGACCTTGATTGTTGTGGATGCTTCGAGTTTGGAGCGAAATTTAAATTTAACCCTTCAAGTGCTTCAAATTACGCGTCGGGCGGTTTTGTGTTTGAATCTCATGGACGAGGCCAGAGCGCATAAAATTGAAATTGATACGCGCCAGCTTTCGCGTGAATTAGGGATTCCTGTTGTGCCGTGTTCTGCGCGTTCAGGCGAGGGGATCCCCGAACTGTTGCGGGAAATTGCAACCATGGCATCGACAGAAGATAACCTCAAACCGTTACCATTAAAATTGGACATTCCCGGATTGAATAGCGCATTGAAAGAATTGGAGGCCGATTTGCGAGTGGCTTTCCCCGAGCTGGAACAGACGCGATGGGTGGCACTTCGCTTGCTGGAAGGCGATCGCGACGTGATGGAGGCTGTGGAGTCTGGTGATTTAGCCCAACTCTCTGCTTATGTTGCGGATGAAACTTTACCCCTTTCCTCAGAATCATGAATGTTGAAGAAGATCGCGCATTGGCAAAGAAACGAGTGCTCAAAAAAGCGCAGGAGTTGGGGTGGAGGTTACCTAAAAACTTGCATGACCGCGTGACAGAGCAAATTTACGGAGAGGCTGCGCAAATTGCATCGCGCTGCGTCACGAGTAGCGGGAAATCATCTCGATTGGCTTGGCAACAGCGGATAGATCGGATTTTGACTCACCCCGTAACCGCATTCCCCGTGATGATTGCGGTGTTGGGCGCTGTGTTGTGGCTTACAATCACAGGAGCTAACGTGCCTTCTGAAATGTTGGCTTCCCTCCTTGTTGATGACGGCCGTGCGTTTCTGACTGATTTGTTTCAGCAAATGGGGGCGCCTGTATGGCTGAAAGGACTTGTTGTGGACGGGATGTATTTGGCGACGGCTTGGGTGATTTCAGTGATGTTGCCTCCCATGGCTATTTTCTTTCCGTGTTTTACGATTTTGGAAGATTTGGGATTTTTGCCTCGGGTTGCGTTTAACTTGGACCGAATGTTTCAAGCTGTGGGAGCGCATGGCAAGCAAGCGCTTACAATGGCAATGGGACTGGGGTGTAATGCTGCGGGAGTCGTGGCGGCTCGGGTCATTGATTCGCCGAGAGAGCGGTTGATTGCGATTATCACCAACAACTTTTCAATCTGTAACGGTCGCTGGCCGACACTTATTTTGTTGTCGTCGATTTTTATTGGATCGGCGGTTCCTTCTGAATTGCGAGGAGTTACGGTAGTCGCGGCTGTGTTATCGGTGACCTTGCTGGGATTTGGTCTTACTTTTTTAAGCTCGTGGATGTTAGCGCGCACAGTGCTTCGGGGAGTTGCTACCTCGTTTTCGCTAGAACTCCCACCGTATCGTCCCCCTAACATTTTGCGAACGCTTTACACGTCCCTCATTGATCGAACTTTGATTGTGCTTTGGCGTGCTATTGTGTTTGCGATGCCTGCAGGTGCCGTCATTTGGCTAGTAGCCAACATCTCGGTAGGTGATGTTTCTTTGGCGCAGTGGTTGATCGAAATTTTAGATTCTCCTGCTCACATCATGGGGCTAACGGGAGTAATCCTTTTAGCGTATGTGGTGGCGATTCCAGCCAATGAAATTGTTTTCCCGACGATACTCATGTTCACGGTGTTGGTTGCAGGAACGACAACTCAGTCGGGCGAGGGCGCTGGCGTAATGTTTGAGCTTGGAAATGATGGTGTTCACGCCTTGCTCATGCAAGCAGGTTGGAGCATGCTCACGGTGGTGTGTCTGATGTTATTTGCGTTGTGCCACAACCCATGTAGCACCACGATTTATACCATTTACAAAGAAACGCGATCATTGAAATGGACGGCGCTGGCTACTTTTCTCCCCTTGGCATTTGGCGTTGTGATTTGCACCATCGTAGCCACGATTTGGAGAATGTTTGTGTAACCAAGCTGCAGGTATCAGTGTGCGGAGGTCAATGTTCTCCTTTTCCTGAAATGCCTCGTTCATCGAGGTGGTGACCGGTGGCGGGTTCGACGTGAATAAAAACTCTAAAAACGTTTGGATGCGCTGCTCGAATTTCTTCTCGGACTTCAGAGGCGATGTCGTGACCTTCTAAAATAGTGAGGTCTGGCTGGAGCTGGAGGTCGAGGTTGACTTCGTAGTAATCTCCAATTTTGCGAACGCGAAAGTCGTGATAGGCGATTGCGCCTGGAATGCTGAGAATGTGCTCGCGAAAGTCATCGACGATCTCTTTGCGCGGTGCCGTATCCAGTAGATCCGCAGAGCTTTTCCAGATGATTTTTCCCGCTTCGATTGCGAGATAGGAGCCCAGAACAACGGAAACGATGTCGTCGAGAATTCGCCATTCGGGACCGCCGATCCAGACGGCAATAAGGGCGATAGCGACACCTAATGAGCTAATGCTATCGCTGCGGTGGTGCCACGCATTGGCCATGATGAGTTCGGACTGAATTTTGAGGGCAACACTTCGCGTCCACCAGAAAAGTCCTTCTTTGATGAGTAAAGACGCAACCGCAATAATAATGGTGATTCCACTAAGCGCTGTGGGAGTGGCTTGGTGGTTTTCTCCTATAAAAATCGACATAACGAGCCCGACAGCAAAAACAAAAATGAGCAGGCCGATAAAAAGCTGGGCAAAGCTAGAAAATTTGTGGTGTCCGTAGTGGTGGGTGTCGTCCTGTGGTCGAGATGACCAATAGAGCGCGACGAGCACGGCGGCATCGGAGATGAGGTCGAGCAAGCTGTGCATACCATCGGCCAAAAGTGCTCGAGATCCAAAAAACACTCCAGCGACAACCTTGGCTAGCCCCAAAAGAAGATTGAGAGTTAGCCCCCAGAGAGTAACCTGATTGCCAGCTTTTGTTTTATCGACGGTTTGTTGATCTGGATTCATGTTTAGGTTGGTTGGCAAATTGAAGAGGGGGAGAGGGGAATTTAAAATTGAAGAGCATCGGTTTGGTCGGGTGGGCAGGGGGTGAGCCATGTTTCCTTCCGAAACCACGTACGCTGGCGTTTGGCATATTGGCGGGTTGCTGCCGCGAGACGTTCTTCGCATTCGTCGCGGGTGATTTCTCCCGCAATGAGTTGCCGGATAAGCGAAACACCAATGGCTTTTTCGCAAGTGGCTGAAGCGTTTGAGAGAGCAGCAACTTCCTCAATCACTCCAGAATCAAGCATTTGGCTCGCACGCAGGTTAATGCGCTGACGAAGCAGTTCGGGATCCCAAAGTAGATAAACTCCCCGAAGGTGTTTTTCTTTTTCTGCTGAGCATTTTTTCCAGTCGCTTTTGAGAACGGACATTTTTTGTCCCGAAAGAATGCAAATCTCAAGCGCTCGGATGACGTAACGGCGGTTTTGAAGGTTTGTCATGGAAGCTCCTTCGGGATCGAGTTCGGTGAGTTGCTCGATGAGAGATTCATTCGTCTGGCTTTCGAGTTTTTCGCGAAGTGCGGGATCGCTGGATGGAACGGGTGACGGTCCGTGCGTGAGAAATTTAAGATACATCCCAGAGCCTCCAGTGACGATGGGGACTTTGCCTCTCGATTGGATTTCGGAAATGACTGGAAGTGCCATTTCGCGGTATTTCATGGCATCGCAGGCGTCTTGGGCACTGAGAACCCCATAGAGGTGGTGAGGGGCTTGAGAAAGTTCTTCAGCGCTTGGTGCTGCCGATAAAATCTCGATGCCTCGGTAAAGTTGATAAGCGTCGGCGTTGACGATTTCTCCATTTACCCGATGTGCCAGTTGAATCGCCAAGGAAGATTTTCCTGACGCAGTGGGGCCACAGACGTAAATGGGTCGAGTAGACATGAGGCAACAAATAAAGTCTGAAAAAAGGAGGCAGAAAAGAGAAAAACCCCGCTTGAAGTAGAAACTTACAAGCAGGGTT
>CAZOWD010000114.1:0-6510 GCA_964583225.1 uncultured Verrucomicrobiales bacterium
TAGATTGAATGCTGTGGGGATTGCATTGCGAGTGAGCAGTATTAGGAAATTGTTTTAAGGGAACCAGATAAAAATGTTCCAATGCTTTTGATGTGAGAAACCGTGTCTAAACTGAAGCAAGAATGATAGGTTTGAATGAGCAAGGTGGTCAGCTAATCTCTCTTTTTTCAGACTCATCCAGAAATCGGTGGTTTGTGTATCAGTTGGGTTATCTGGCTTACAAGAAAGCCCTGTAAGTTGTTAACTTACAGGGCTTTATGAAAATGGCGGACCGAGAGGGATTCGAACCCTCGATACCATCACTGGTATACTCCCTTAGCAGGGGAGCGCTTTCGACCACTCAGCCATCGGTCCTTAATCGATGTGTCGGTCGAACGACGCGCGGTTTAGAACATATTCCGCGGAGTTCGTCAAGCTGTGAAGGTAAAGAAATATTAAAAAAATGATTTTTTGAGTTTTTACCGTGAATTGCGCTTTGTTTTGGGCGTTTTTTTACCTGTTGGAGGTGAGTTCGTCCTTGCGCGGGGCTTCAATGAGTAAGCTTGAGCGTGCGATATCTCCAGGAGCTACCATGATTTCGTTCATGGGCAGGTTTTTCATCGAGCCAAAGCGTTGCGTTATGAGTTTTTGCATAGCAACACTATCAAGGTCGTAGGAGCTCACTTTGCGTGGGGTGCAGAGCTGGAGGCCTGTGGCTTGTTTGTAGATTTTCCAGACGAGTTCCGAGCAGTAAAGTTTGTCGTTTGTCCATTGAAAGTAAGGATCGTATTTTACTCCAAGCATCTCTTTCCCTGATAACTCCGCTTTATGGATGTTTTCTTCATTGATGTAGCGTTTGGCATTTTTCAAACGCATGGCGAAAAAGTCAGACGGGTTGCGAGATATAAATTCCTTTAGCGGAGTTGTTTTTACAGGTTGAACCGCTTCGAAAACCCATGGGGATCCTTGGTAAAAAAAGATGAGCCCTACATGTGACCAGCGAGAATGGGTGGCTGCCATGACAGCCTTATCCTGAAGGCTGTTTCCGCTTTGAAAAACAATATCTCCTGGTTGTAGTTTGTAGGGGTTGTAGGCGGCCGTTTGTTTGTTGGATTCCGCATCCGCGTTTAAGAGCGTTAAAAGTAGGAGTAGTGAGAAAACTTGAATGTTTTTTATCATGAGCGCCTCGTAAGGTAGAGGGTGCCACGTAGCTACATCAAGCTTTCTTTCAGAAAAAATGTTCTTTTTTTGTTTTCTGAGAGAAGGGCTAAAGTTGAGGTGCTAAAATTTGCGCGATGACGCGTTTGGGCAGAGTGAGCGGGTTCCAGCGCGAAGGAGTTTTGGTGAGTCGTTTGCTGTGTTTTTTGTCGTTTTCTATGTGTTGGAGTTGCTCTTTTGCGAAAGTTTGATCGAGAACGTTGAGGTTGGCTTCATCGTTGATGTAAAGCGAGCGCGGATCGAAGTTCGCTGATCCTATGGTGGTGAATGTGTCATCGATTACCATGACCTTACAATGCATCATGGTGCGCTGGTATTCGTAGATGCGCACTCCTGCGCGAAGAAGTTTGCTGTGGTATCCGTGAGCCAGCGACCGGACAGCCCAAGCGTCTGTGTGTTCACCAGGAACAATTAAATCCACAGAGACGCCTCGCTTTCTGGCGGCGATGATTTCTTTGAGAATGGCGTGATCTGGGATGAAATACGAGTTTTCAATGACGATGCTTTTTTGGGCGGATGCAATCAGTTGGCGATAGAGATGCGGAACGGTGTAGAGCTTGTTTTTTGGGGACGAGGTGAAAAGTTGAGCCGTGAGCGAACCTTGTTGGGAAACGTGAGGAAAGTAGTCAGATCCGCTAAGTTCGGAACCGCCAGTGGCGATCCAGTTGTCGAGAAAGGCACGTTGGAGATCGGCAACAACGGGGCCTGTGACGCGATAGTGATTTTCCCTCCAGTGTTTGTTGTCTTGAGCGTCGCCCATCCAGGCATCGGCGATGCCACAGCCTCCGATGAATCCAATTTTTCCATCGACTACCATAATTTTTCGGTGATCTCGGGTGTTGTATTTTAGAGGATTGAGAATGGAGTAGGGGTGGTAAAAGTGGAGTTCAACGCCAGCGTTTTCGAGCTGTTTGACGTAGTGGCTTCCCATATCGATGGCTCCGATCGAGTCGAGGATGAGGTGGACTTTAACGCCTTCTTTTGCTTTTTTGCAGAATGCGAGTATGAAACGCTGCGCCATAGTTCCTTCGACAAAAGCGTAGGTTTCAAATGTGATAGATTTGCTCGCCGAATTGATGGAATTGAGCATTGCGGGGTAAAACGCATCGCCATTGATGAGTGTGGTGACTTGGTTGCCTTCGCGCCATGGAGCTTTGACCGTTTGTGTTAGAGTCTTTTTAAACTCAGGACTTTTCGGGGTGATGTTGCGCTGGATAGGTTGTTTGTGAGCAATTCGAGTCCCTGGCGAGCAAGATGCCACAAAAAATGCGCTGAGTGCAGAGAAGATGAAAAGTTTGAAAAATCGGGACGGCATGAGTTGGTGGGAGAATGAGCAGAAATCAGAGAGAATGAACAGAATGATTCTTGAAAAAAGATGCGTTGATTTTGTGGGGATTGTGATTCAATCGCGCCGAGATGATGGATCTGCCTGTAAATGCTCTTAAAGATTCCCTGTTGCATGCTGTTCGTGAGTCGGGACGTCTGTTGCTCCGTGCTCCTACGGGATCGGGAAAATCGACGTGCGTGCCTCCGATGCTACTCGATGGCGGAGTGGTGGATGGTTTAATTGTTGTGGTGCAACCTCGTAGGATTGCGGCGCGGATGTTGGCGAGGCGCGTGGCGCAGATGCGTGGGTGTCGTGCGGGCGCGGAGGTGGGGCATGTTGTGCGTTTTGAAAACAACATGGGGCGTGAGACGCGGATTGTGTATGTGACAGATGGCGTGCTCCAGCGGTGGATTCAAGATGATCCAGAGTTGTCTCATATTGGGGCTGTGATTTTTGATGAGTTCCATGAACGGCGCATTGCGAGTGATGTCGCTTTGGCGCGATGTTTGGATTTGCAGGATGGGGCGCGACCAGATTTGAAGGTGGTGGTGATGTCAGCGACTTTGGAGGTGGCTGGATTGAAGGAATATTTAAATCCGTGTGTGGTGTTAGAGGCTGAGGGGCGCGCCTTTCCTGTAAAAATAGAGTATCGGGGCGCTAGTGGTGCGGTATCGGGAGGAAGAAGATCGGAAATTAAGGTGTGGGATCGAGTAGCGGAAGCCGTGCGCGAAGCCATTTCCCGTGAGGATGTGGGGCATGTTTTGGTGTTTCTCCCAGGCGTGCATGAAATTCGCCGAAGTATAGAATTGATCGAGCGGGCTTCGTGGTCCCGAGGCTGGAATGTTTGTCCGCTTTACAGTGGGCTTTCACCCAAACTTCAGGATGAAGCCGTGGCTCCTGTGCGGTTGGGTGAGCGTCCTCGAATTATTGTTTCTACAAATGTAGCAGAGACGTCGCTCACGATTGATGGTGTGCGCACAGTGATCGATGCTGGGTTGGCGCGTGTGGCACGCTATGATGCGGTGCGTGGAATCGATACGTTGATGATCGAAAAAATCTCACGGGCATCGGCTGACCAGCGCGCGGGCCGAGCTGGGCGAACGGCTCCAGGCCGATGCGTTCGCTTGTGGAGCGAGGCGGATCACGCGCGGCGTGCTGCATTTGACTTGCCAGAGATTCATCGGGTCGATTTGGCTGAAGTAGTGCTTTCTTTAAAATCGGCAGGAGTCAAAGACGTAGGGGCTTTTCGGTGGCTGGATGCGCCTGATTCTCACGGCTTGGAGGTGGCGGAACGTTTATTGAAACAGTTGGGAGCCGTGGATGAAATGGGAAAAATTACAGAGGATGGCGAGACGATGGCGTCGTTTCCGTTGCATCCGCGATACGCGCGTTTGTTGCTGTCGGGGCAACGCGAGGGATGCGTGGCTGAGGCAGGGTTTATTGCATCGGCTGTGCAAGGCGAAGGCGTGTTTATGCGGGGCAGAGATGCCGCGGGGCGTGAGGAGTTTTCGGAGCCAGAGGACGGTTCTGATTTTGTTGCTGAGTGGCGGGCGTATCGGGTAGCTCAGGATATGCGCTTTGATCCTCGGAGGTGCGGGGGAAGTGGTATTTTAGCACGTGGTGCCCGAGAGATCGAGAAATCGCTCGATCAGTTGGAGCGCGTTGCGTTGAGGCGTGGGTTGGATTGGCGGGGAGTTGATTTTGATAAAAACCGAGAGTCGGTGAGTCGCGTGATGCTGGCGGCATTTAGTGATCGCTTGGCGGTGAGAATGGGGGGTGCGACGTTAGCGTGTCGTGTGGTGGATGGGCGTAGAGGAAAGTTAGATGCTCAGAGCGTGGTGAAAAATGCCCAAGCTTTTGTTGCGACAGAAATGACCGAGGTGGAGGGGAAAGATGTGGTTGTTTATCTCAACCGATGCGCTGAAGTTTCGCTGGACGATTTAAAGTCGCTGTTTCCCAATGATTTTCAAGAGCACGATGGTGCTTTTTATGATGCCTCAACGCGTCGGGTGGTTCGGAAACGTGAGTTGCGGTTTCGCGATTTGGTGTTGGAATCAAAAGAAGGGGGCGACCCACCTCCAGAAGAGGCGGCGCGTTTGTTGGCTGAACGGGTTGCTGCGGGTGAACTCAAAATGAAATGTTGGGATCAGGGGGTGGAGCGGTGGATTGCCCGCTTGGTCAGCCTGAGTCAATGGATGCCAGAAATGGAGTTGCCTGGATTTGACGAGGACGACAAGTTGATGGTTTTAGAAGAAGTCTGCCAAGGAGCTAAGTCTTACAAAGATATTAAAAATCGAGAGGTGATGCCCGTGTTGCAAAAATGGCTCTCGGAGGGGCAGAAGCAGGTGTTGTCAGCCTATGCGCCGTTAGAGGTGACGCTGAGTAATGGACGCAAGGCAAAAGTTCGCTATGAGCGGAATGGACCGCCGTGGATTGCGTTGAAAATGCAACTGCTCTACGATGTGGAGGAGTTGCCGGAAATTGCGATGGGAAAGGTGAAGTTGCTGGTGCATTTGCTCGCTCCCAACCAACGACCATGGCAAGTGACCGATGACCTCAAGGGGTTTTGGGAGCGTGGGTATCCACAAATGAAAAAAGACCTCGCAGGAAGATACCCCAAGCACGAGTGGAGGTAGGGAGATTTAGAAATTTGAGACTTTTATGCGTGATGGTGTCCGTGTTGGTGCCCATGTTCGTGGGCATGTTCGGCGCAGGCGTGGCATTTGACCCAGATGCTTGACCCGTCCGTGTAGTGTTCTTTTTTCCAGATCGGGACGGTGGATTTGATGGAGTCAATGATGGCGCGACAAGCATCAAATGCGGCATCGCGGTGTGCCGAGCTGACGGCGATGCAGATGGCTATTTCTCCAATTTCGAGGTGCCCTGTGCGGTGAAGGCATCGGGCCGCTATGATGTCGTGTTCCGCACAGATTTTTTCAAGAATCCGACGACCTTCTTTTTCTGCAAGTGCGGGGAAGGCTTCGTATTCGAGCGACGCCACATCGCGTCCTTGGTGGTGGTTTCTGACCCAACCTTCGAAGGTTGCAAGTCCTCCAGCATCGGGAGCGCGGACTTCATCGATGAGTGAACGGGGGTCGATAGGGGAGTCTGTGAGTTTGAACATGGAGAATTAGGAATTAAGAATTGGCTGATGGGCTGGGGTGTGTTTGATTTGTGGCGCGATGCGTATTTTATTTTTAGGAGATATTGTTGGTGAGCCCGGTAGGAAAGCTGTAATCGGACGAGTGCCCTCACTCAAGAAAGAATTAGAAATTGATTTTATCATCGCGAACGGTGAGAACTCCGCTGCAGGGCGTGGAATTACGCCAAAGATATCGATCAATCTTTTGCGTTGTGGTATCGCAGTTTTGACATCGGGAGACCACATTTGGGATCAAAAGGAGATTGTGGATTATTTGCCAACGGAGCCACGTTTGTTGCGCCCGATCAATTACGAAGAAGGGACGCCAGGAGCTGGAAGTGTTGTTTTGGAAACAGCAAAAGGCAAAGTGGCTGTGATGAATGGTCAAGGTCGCACGTTTATGAATCCGCCATTGGAGAATCCGTTTACTTGTTTGGAAGCTGAAGCAAAACGGCTCCGAGAGGAAGAAGGGGTGAAGGTGATTTTTGTGGATTTTCACGCAGAAACAACGAGTGAGTCGATCGCGATGGGGTATCATCTGGATGGTTTGGTTTCCGCTGTGGTTGGGACGCATACGCACTGTCAGACGGCCGATGAAAAAATCTTAGCCAAAGGCACCGCGCATCTGACCGATGCAGGTATGTGTGGACCAGACGTTTCCGTGCTCGGTCGGAATGTGGAGTCTGTCGTTTGGCGATTTAAAACAGGCATGCCTACGCGATTTCCAGTGGCAAAAGGTCAGGTGAGACTTTGCGGTGCCATTATTGATATCGATGAGGAAACTGGCATCGCTACAAAAATTGAGCGTTATAACGAATTGTTGCCGTTGGGGAGTTGATTGAAA
>CAZOWD010000115.1:0-6436 GCA_964583225.1 uncultured Verrucomicrobiales bacterium
ACATCGTTCACCATCGATGGGCTTCAAAACTTCACAGTCGCCCGCTACATCAAGCTCCTCACCGTAGCCAGCCAACGCCCTGACATTTCAAAACAACAGCAACTCCACTATCTCAAAATCGCCCAACTCGTAGCAAACAAACTCATTCTACAAGGGCTCATTGACCCTCTCGATGGCGGAGTTTTTACCGCACCTCAACGAACAACGGCGACTCTTCCCTTTTTCACAAAACAACTCAGCACACAAGCTTACACTGCCGATGCCTTGTTTAGCCTCTACAAATTAACGAAAGAGACTCGCTACCTTGAAGCCGCCGATAAGATCTTAGAATTTACACAAAAAAATCTCACTCTTCCCAAAGGAGGTTACGCACTCAGTATCACTCAAGAGCCTCAAAGTCCCCAAAACACCCCTTATCTCTGGACGTTCAAAGAACTTCAAACAGCGCTCACCCCCGAAGAAATGAAACTCTGCCAACTGGCATTTGGGGTAAAAGAAATAGGAAATATTCCATTCGAAGATGACCCTAGCCGAACCTATCTCGAACAAAACACCCTCACTTGGAAACTTACACTTCCCGAGCTCTCAACATCCTCTGGCATCCCCCAAGAAACGTTAAAACCCACACTCGAAAAACTCACTCAAAAATTAGCCTCACTGCGCAAGAAAAAATCGGCAACGGCCTTGCGCAATGAACTATCAACCGTCGAATCTTCAGCGCTTATGATTCAAGCGGAACTCAGCGCTTACCGCGCAACCAACGATGCCAAATATCTAAAAATGGCAACCAAAGATGCCGACTATATCAAAAAAATGTTCACGGATACGTCAGGCAACCTCGTTCACGCGCTCTACCAAGAAAATCAAACCGACCGCTCAGCGCTGGGTGCGGACTACGCCCAACTCACAAAATCAGCATTAGATTTACACGAGACAACCAAAGACGCAAAATGGCTCACATGGGCAACATCCTTGCACAATCAACTCACCAAAAATTTAACATCTTCCCCCAAATACTTCATTTCTGAAAGTAATGGTGCCGATTACCCCTACCCATTCAACATATACCAAGCTTTCAACATTCTCCAAATCGACAACACCTGCACTTGGGCTCTGGAATACGCTAACATCAAACGCCTCAACGCCCTACAAGAAGACCCTGCTCTCAAAGATCAAAGCTCCGCACTTCTGCCTGTTCTTTTAGGATCCCTAAAAATTTCACCTCTGGTAAACATTGACTACCTAACCGAGGAGACTAAGCTGAAAAATAACTCCGCACCAACGCCATGACAACACGCACCGCCAGCCAGCACCGCAAAACTGCGGAAACAGATATCAATCTCTCCATCAATCTCGACGGCACGGGAAAATCTGACATTTCCACAGGCATTCCATTTTTCGACCACATGCTCATCCTACTGAGCAAGCACAGCCTCATTGACCTCACCGTCAAAGCGGTCGGAGACATCGAAGTGGACGCCCATCACACCGTAGAAGATACAGGGATTGTCTTGGGCGACTGCATTCGCGAAGCCCTTGGCAATAAAATGGGGATCCGTCGGTATGGCATGGCCTACCTTCCTATGGATGAAACGCTCAGCCGGTGCGTCATCGACCTCAGCAACCGGCCACATCTTGAATTTCGCGCACCTATAGGCACGCCTGATGCCCCCAACCTCCCCTTCACTCTTACTGAAGAATTTTTCAGAGCCGTCACCAACAACTTACGCGCCAACATTCACGTTGAGCTTCTTTACGGACGCGACGGTCACCACATCGCCGAATCCATGTTCAAAGCGCTCGCGCGATCCCTCCGCCAAGCCGTAGAAATGGATCCACGCGAAACGGGAATCCCGAGCACCAAAGAAGCCCTTTAAAACCCACTCTTCATTTTTCATACCATGAAAGTTGGAATCATTGATTACGGCCGCGGTAACCTCCGCAGCGTCGAAAACGCATTTCTCGCTATCGGGGCAGACGCCGTGCTCATCACTCGCCCCGAAGAACTTGCAGACATCACCCACCTCGTCGTCCCTGGCCAAGGTGAATTTGGAGATTGCGCTGCAAACCTCAAAAAACAAGGAATGTTTGAACCTATCCGCCAATGGGTAGCTGAAGACAAACCCTACCTCGGCATCTGTGTGGGCTACCAACTCATTTTTGAAACAGGTGAAGAGTCTCCTGGCGCAGAGGGGCTAGGACTCATCAAAGGAACCGTCAAACGCTTCCCCGATGTAGGTCTAAAAATCCCCCACATGGGATGGAATTCTGTCAAACTCACCGATCCCGATCACCCCATTTGGGCTGGATTACCCGAAGAACCATTTTTCTACTTCGTTCACTCCTACTACCCCGAACCCGAAAACGAGAATCATGTCGCAGCTATCTGCGACTATGCACTCCCCTTTGCGGCAGCTGTAACGCGTAACAACCTTATCGCAACCCAGTTCCATCCAGAAAAAAGCCAGCACAACGGGCTCCAACTTCTTCGAAATTTCATTTCCCTGTAATTCGTCAGGCAAATTTATTAATTTTCTTCATCTCTTCCTTGCCCTTAGGATGGAGATTTATTACACTCTACGCTGATGCCTCAATCTACCCGACCGCATATTTACCAGCTCATGGTGCGCCACTTTGGCAACATCAATGAAACTCGCAAACCCAACGGAACCATTGAAGAAAACGGTTGCGGCAAGTTTCACGACATCAACGATGCCGCACTCACCTCACTCAAAGACCTAGGCATCACCCATATCTGGCTCACCGGCGCACTTGAACAAGCATCTGGAACAGCCTACCCCAATCGTCCAGCCGACGATCCAGCAATCCTCAAAGGCATTGCTGGCAGCCCGTATGCAATTCGGGACTACTTTGACGTCTCCCCCGACTACGCAATCGACCCCGACAACCGGATCAACGAGTTTAAAGAGCTTCTCAAACGCATCAAAAAACACGGACTTAAAACCATCATCGACTTCGTGCCAAACCATGTTGCGCGTTCTTACGAAAGCGATGTCTTTCCCGAACTCAGTTTCGGAAAAAACGACAACACCAAGAAATTTTTCGACGTAAACAATAACTTTTTCTATCTCGGCCACCCTCACCCTGGTGGCGGCCCGCCACTCAAGTTACCAACTCCCGACGGCGGGCGTGTCCCATACGCTCCGGAATCAGAGTTCGGTCGAGTCACAGGAAACAACGCCATCACTTGGGAGCCATCCATCAATGATTGGTATGAAACCATCAAACTCAACTACGGACACGACTTCACTTTAGGCCCTCCACACTCGGGTATTCACCCACTTCCTGGTCCCGAAACGATTTTGGAAAATACGCCGAACACATGGCAAAAAATGGATGCCATTCTCAGATATTGGCAAAAAATGGGGGTGGATGGATTCCGCGTGGACATGGCGCACCTCATCCCCATGGATTATTGGCGCTGGCAACTCCGCCGGTGCCGGCAACGCAATCCCGATGTCTATTTCATGGCGGAAGCCTACGATGGCGACCCTGCCAAAATGACGCGCAGCAACGTCCTCAACGCCTTACTCGATTCTGGTTTTAATGCGGTTTACGATGGTCCCACCTACGAAGCCGTCATGAAAATCCAAAGCGAAGGCAAGTGGAGCAACGATATCGACGAAGCTGCCAACCCGTTCAACCCACATTTTCACGAAGTGGTTCGCTACGCGGCAAATCACGATGAAGTCCGTATCGCATCCCCGAAAACTTGGGGTGGCGCATGTATGAATGTGGGGCGCTCTGCCACAGCCATCCTTTTTGGTTTAGGCCGAGGCCCCAACATGATTTACAACGGACAAGAAGTTGGCGAAACAGCCGAAGGCGCTGAAGGTTTCGGTGGCGATGACGCACGCACCACAATCTTTGATTATTGGTCAATGCCCGCTCTCATCCCATGGGTCAACAATCATAAATACGACGGAGCCAAACTCAGCCCACAACAAAAAGACCTCCGCCGATTTTACGGCAAACTCCTCAACCTTTGCAAAGAACCAGCCTTCACCCAAGGTGAGTTTTATGGACTCAATCACGCCAACCGACATAACCCACACTTCGGAAGACTCCACGGTGAACACATTTCAGGTCATTGGCTTTACGCATTTCTCCGCTACGATGCTTCTAGCGGTCAAGCGTTCCTCGCCGTCGTCAACAGTCACATTCTGAACACGTTGGAAAATGTGCGCGTCCAAATCCCCGAGGACGCTCTCAGATGGCTTAACGTCTCCAATGAAAAACTCACTTTTTCAGACCGCTTAAGCACCACCATCCAAGTTTCAGCTCAGAGTTCCGACCTTCCCACCAGCGGACTGGCACTCCCACCTCTCCCGCCTCACCATCCCCTTTATTTAGAAATCAGCCGAGGCTGAAATTTACAACAACACCATTTTCCTTGCCCAACACTCCTAATACATCTAAACCGTTGACGTCCCAATAGACGCTGAATCATTTAATTCTCCGCCCTCATCAACTCTTAAAATATACATATCACATGAAATTATCCTCCCTCATTTTATTGGGCTTTTTAGCCTTATCTTCTTTGGCTTTTGCCAATAAAAAACCCAACATCCTATGGATCACATCCGAGGACAACAACGTCACATTTCTCGGTTGTTACGGAAACAAATACGCCGTAACTCCCAACCTCGATAAACTCGCTGATAATGGATTTCGTTTCACTCAGTGTTACTCAAATGGCGCAGTATGTTCAGCATCTCGGAGTTCTTGGATCACTGGAATGCTTTCAAACTCAACTGGACTACTAAACCACCGCTCTTCCAAAAAAATCCCGACATCATTGGTTCTCTACCCTAAAGCCATTCATGCGGCAGGTTATTACACAGCCAACTGGTGGAAAATGGATTACAATATCGAGAATTACGACAAAGAAAACACTTGGGACAGCTACAAATTCAAGTGGTCAGAACTCAAAGAACACCAGCCATTTTTCCAAGTCGTCAACTTGATCGAATCCCATGAGAGTCGGGCCATGTCCACGGACTATAAAAGCCACGACCCTAAGAAAGTCATCTTACCTCCCTACCACCCCGACGATCCAACCATCAGAGCTAACTACGCCTATTACTACGAGCACGTCACACTGATGGACACCCACGTGGGAAAAATCCTCAAAGAACTTGAGGAATCTGGAATGAAAGACGACACCATTGTCATTTACTGCTCAGACCACGGAGGACCACTTCCACGAGGAAAACGCTACCTCTACAACAGTGGAACACACTCTCCTCTGATTATTTCCATCCCTGAAAAATTTAAAAATTTATGGCCTGCTGAAAAGCCAGGCATGCCTGTCGACCGCCTCGTCGGGTTTATCGACATGATTCCGACTTGGATCGATTTGGCTGGCGGAAAAGCTCCATCCAATTATCAGGGCAGTATCTTTTTAGGTAAAAATGCAGCTCCCGAACGGCATTACAACTACAGTTTCCGCGGACGCAGTGACGAGCGTATTGAAAACGTTCGAAGCATTCGCACCAAGCGGTTTTTGTATGTTAAAAACTACATTCCTTACGTGCCACGTGGACAACACTTGGACTACCAGTGGAAAATCCCAATCCAGCAAGAGTGGGAAAAACTTTATTTAAGCGGAAAAACCAATGCGATCCAAAGCCGTTACTTCAAAATGAAACATGAAGACGAGTTTTACGACACGGAGAAAGATCCATACTGCATCAACAACCTCGTTCAAAACCCTGAATACAAAACGATGGTGCAGCAATTTAAAGCTCAGCTCCAAGCTTATCAAAAAGAAATCTACGATGTAGGATTTTTACCAGAATCTGAACTCGATAAAATGGCGGCCGATAACGATACGACCATCTATGAACTGGTTCGCAATAAAAAATTCTACAACCTTGATCGCTATATCGATATTGCTGACCTCGCGTTAAAAAACGATTCAGCCAACGTAAACCAACTCGCTGAGTATTTGAAAGATAAAGACACAGCGGTTCGTTACTGGGGTGCCGTAGGATTGATGATGCTTGGCAAAGATGCCCTTCCAGCCAAACAACAGCTTCTCTCCACACTCAACGACCCAAGCCACAACGTCCGCCTCATGGCAGCTTGGGCATTGATCAAACTAGGCGAACAAAAGGCAGGACACGACGCTATCGTAAAACTCTTACAGTCAGAATCCTATGCCAGCTTAGAAATTCTCAATGTCATTGCGTGGATGGGTGAAGATGGCAAACAATTCATCCCAGCGCTCAAAGCGATGAAAAACTACGAAGTCTGCGTTTCTCCAGCCAATAATTTCTTGGTAAAACAACTAAGAGACGATCTCGTTTACGGCTTTGATCGTCACAAAACCAAGAAAAAGGGCAAAAAAAAGAAAAAAGCTAAAAAATAATCCGTATCACTAAAACCTATAAGTGATCGAAATAGGGAAACT
>CAZOWD010000116.1:0-6392 GCA_964583225.1 uncultured Verrucomicrobiales bacterium
ACAACTACGGCTCGGATGAGTGGCAGACTTGACCGACTCTACACTGATTTCACAGGCACGCTCGTCAAAAAAGGTGACGCCATTGCCGAAATTTATTCACCCGACCTCGTCGTCGCACAGCACACGCTCATTCGTGCACGAATCGACTGGATCAACGCGCGTCCAGAAGAAAAACAATCGATGCTCAACATGCTACGTTCCGCACGCGAAAAAATGCGTCTTCTCGACCTCAGTGAGGAACAAATTGCCACGATTGAAAAACAGAAAAAACCCACCGACCACATCACATTGCTCGCCCCACAATCGGGCATCATCGTCAACCTCAACGTTAAAGAAGGTCAGTATGTCAAAACGGGCGACCCCCTCTTTGGTATCGCTCAACTCGACGATGTTTGGTTAAAAATGGAAGCCTACGAAACAGACCTCCCGTGGATTCGTTACGCTCAAGAAGTGACGTTCACAGTCGAAGCAATCCCCGATCACGTCTTTCACGGTCCCATCGCCTTTATCGATCCACAACTCGATCCAATACGCCGCATTATCAAGGTGCGTGTAAATGTGAAAAATAAAAACCTCCTGCTCAAACCAGGCATGTTTGCCAATGCCACCGTGCATTCTAAAGTGGCGCTCAACGGCAAAGTAATCAGCGCAAATCTCGCTGGCAAATGGATCAGCCCCATGCACCCAGAAATCGTTAAAGACGGCCCTGGCAAATGTGACATCTGCGGTATGCCTCTCGTTCCCGCCGAAGAATTAGGATTTATTGCACCCAAAGAACCCATCGAAAACCCACTTCTTGTCCCCGTGAGTTCCGTGCTTCGCACAGGTAAACGTGCAGTAGTTTACGTCCAACTCCCCGACAAACAACAACCCATCTTCGAAGGACGCGAAATCGTTCTCGGGCCTCGTGCCGGCAACTTTTTCATCGTCCGCAATGGTCTCAGCGAAGGAGAACTCGTCGTAACCAAAGGCGCTTTCAAACTCGATAGCGAACTTCAAATCAAAGCCAAACCATCGATGATGAACCCCAATGCTGGACTCGTCGAACGGTCAGTCAAAAACGCTCCAACGCAACTGGCTGGTCAATGGCCAAGTATTCTTCGCATCTTTGGCAAACTCGCACCAGCCCTCGAATCAGGCGACAGCAAAACGGCACGTTCTGAAATCTCTCAGCTGCAATCTGCCCTACATGCTATCAAAACGGATCAACTCCAACCAAAAGAACAAGAGCTTTGGAAGGAGTTTTCCACACGACTCGACAATGTCCTGACAGAGATCAAATCCATGCCAGCCAACCGCACTACCCTCGCACTTCTTCAAAAACAACTCGATGAAACGCGACGGTATGTTGGATTATCCTCCACCGCAATAGCACCTATCAAAACCGATGCCCAATGGCTCACGCCACTCAAGGCAAGTAAAAATGCTTACCTAATACTGACAAAATCACTGGCATCAGACAAAGAAGCCGAAGCGCTAAAAGCAATCAAACGCCTCACAGCGGAAGCAAAAAAACTCCCCAGCGACCCCGACACCGATCAACTGCTCAAAACGCTGAAACATCTTAACATGCAAAAGGATATCAAAGGGATTCGCTCCGCATTCAAACCTGTGAGCGCTGCCTTAATCACACTCGCTAAAAAACACGGCACCGATCACCTCGGAGACCTCTACGTCGTGCATTGCCCCATGGCCGACAACAACAAAGGCGCCGATTGGCTCTCCGATAAAAACGAAGTTAAAAACCCCTATTTCGGAAATGCCATGTCCGGTTGTGGTGATGTCACCGATACGATCTCGAAGAAAAACAACAAGTAACCTGTCGCCAAACATCACGCGATAAAGAAACGAAGCAAACTATCAACCATCTAGCTACGAGCCACACGCTACGAGCGACTTAACAAAATGAACAAACTCATCCATTTCTGCCTGAACCAAAAATTGGTTCTACTCATCCTACTGACCTTTGTCGTCGGTTGGGGTGTCCGCGTTGCCCCATTCGATTGGGATATGGGCTCCTACCCACGCGACCCCGTCGCCGTCGATGCCATCCCAGACCTCGGCGATAACCAACAAATTATTTTCACAGAATACATGGGGCGCTCGCCTCAAGATGTGGAAGATCAAATCAGCTACCCACTCACCGTCTCCCTACTGGGTATTCCGGGCGTGAAGGAGGTGCGTTCCTATTCCATGTTTGGGTTTTCTTATGTCTATCTCATCTTTGAGGAGGACGTCGATTACTACTGGAGTCGGAGCCGTATTCTGGAAAAACTCAACTCATTGCCTGCTGGCACACTTCCCGCTGGTGTCGTTCCTGCACTCGGCCCCGATGCCACAGGTCTCGGTCAGGTCTATCAATATTTCCTCGAAGGTCAGGACCCAAGCGGAAAACCAAGCCCCGGCTGGAACCCCGAAGAACTACGTTCCATCCAAGACTGGTATGTCCGATACTCTCTGCTCGGAGCCAAAGGCGTCGCCGAGGTGGCATCCGTCGGCGGGTTTGTGAAACAATATCAGGTCGAAGTCGATCCCGTTAAACTTCAGGCGTGGAATGTCACACTCGCCCAAGTTGCCAATGCCGTCCGAAAATCCAATATGGAAACCGGCGCCAGAAACCTCTCGATCAATGGAGCCGAATATATTCTTCGAGGCACGGGTTATATCAAAAAGCTCTCCGACCTCGAAGATGCCGTTGTTGCAGTGCGCGATCACACCCCTATTACCATCAAACAGGTCGCTACGGTCCAGCTCGGACCCGCACCTCGCCGCGGTGCTATCGATGTCAATGGCGCGGATGCCACAGGGGGCATTGTCGTCGCTCGCTTTGGTGCCAACCCACTTCAAACCATTAAAAACACCAAAGCTAAAATCAAAGAAGTCTCAGCTTCTCTCCCCGTTAAAGCCGTTGTCGACTGGGGACAAACGACCCGCGATGAGGTTGTCGCTTTCGCAAAAAAACAAGGAATTTCTCAGGTGTTTGCCAGCGATGATCCTGCCGATACCGAGCTCAACCACGACGCGTGGACTCATTGGGCAACCACCCACGATATGAAAGATTGGCCGAGCTGGTTTAATACCTCCAAAGTCACCATCGTTCCTTTCTACGATCGCTCAGGTCTCATCAACGAAACGCTCAACACGCTCGATGAAGCGCTCTATCAACAGATTCTCGTTACCATCATCGTCGTGGTCATCATGGTGCTTCACCTTCGCTCCAGCATCCTCATCTCAGCGATGTTACCTCTCGCGGTGTTACTGACCTTCATCGGAATGAAACTCTTTGGGGTCGATGCCAATATCGTGGCGCTCTCCGGTATCGCAATCGCCATCGGAACTGTCGTCGATGTCGGGATCGTTCTCACTGAAAATATCATCAAACATCTCGATGAAGCTCAAATAAAACACCCCGATAAATCATCAGCCACGATCATTTACGAGGCTGTTACCGAGGTCGCTGGCGCCGTTACAACTTCTGTTATGACTACCGTGGTGAGTTTTCTCCCGGTCTTTACCATGACAGGAGAAGCAGGCCGACTCTACAAGCCACTGGCTTACACTAAATCGTTTGCCCTCATTTCATCGATCATCGTCGCCCTCACGATCATCCCACCCATTGCTCACGTTCTGCTTGGGGTTCTCCCTCGTTGGTTTAAAACCCAACGCAACGAAGAACAAAACGGCAGACGTTTCCTAACTCGTCGCTACCTCATCAGTGCTTTGCTGGGGATTGGTGCGGGTATTGCCTATGGGTTTTCTCCCGGACTTGCCATGGCGCTAGTTGCGCTCTCGGCACTCAATGCCTTCCAATCAAAAATCCCAGAAAAACTCCAAAAACTCGGCGTGCTCTGCCTCAACCTTGGCACCGCTCTCGTCGTTGGTTGGATGCTCGCTAAAAATTGGATGCCTCTAGGCCTTCAAGCCCCCGTGTTTTCCAACTTCCTCTTTGTGTTAGGCATTCTCGGAGGACTACTCGTCTTTTTCAAAATATTCGAACTTGGCTACGCGCGAATCCTCGCATGGTGCCTCGATCACAAAGCGATGTTTATCAGCCTGCCACTCATGATGCTTGCGGCTGCTGCTTGTATTTGGATGGGATTTGGCAAAGTCACTTCTAACTTCCCCGATTGGGCGAAAAATTCCGATCTCTACCAAGCCGTCGAGAAAAAATTCCCCGGCTTAGGCAAAGAGTTCCGTCCTGCTCTCGACGAGGGCTCCTTCCTCGTAATGCCCACGGTAAGCCCTCACGCGTCCATCAAAGAAGCTCGCGAATCATTACGCATCATGGACGCCGCCATCGCAGCCATCCCCGAGGTCAAACAGGTCGTCGGAAAAATTGGTCGTGCTGAAACCGCATTGGACCCCGCGCCAATCTCGATGATTGAATCCATCGTCAACTATAAATCCGAGTATATCACCGATGACAAAGGCTCCATTCTCACCTTTAAAACCAATGATCAGGGAGATTATGTTTACGACAAACAAGGTCAACTCATCGCCGATGACGACGGCAAACCATTCCGACAATGGCGGCCAGAAATCAAAACTGTCGATGACATCTGGCAAGAAATCAGCCGAGTTGCTCAACTTCCCGGACTGACGGGAGCACCAAAACTTCAACCCATCGAAACCCGACTCGTGATGTTACGCACCGGAATGCGTGCTCCGATGGGGATTAAAATCAAAGCGCCCACCTTGGAATCACTCGAAGATTTTGGTCTCCAACTCGAACGCCTCATGCGCGAAAGTGGACTTCCAGGTCTCGCTAAGGCAAGTATCAATGCCGACCGCATCGTGGGAAAACCTTACCTCGAAATCAAACCCAACCGCGAGGCGGCCAAACGCTATGGACTCAACGTCGTGGATATTCATAAAACCATCCAAACGGCTATTGGAGGAGAAATTGTCTCCACCACCGTGGAGGGGCGTGAACGCTACGGCATTCAAGTCCGCTACGCCCGCGAAGCCAGAGATAATATCGAGGAAATCAAAAAAATCCTCATCACCACCAAAGAGGGCGCTCAGGTGCCTCTTGGTCAAGTTGTTACGATCGACTACGTCCGCGGTCCACAAGTCATTAAAAGTGAAGACACCTTCCTCACCGGTTATGTCACCTTCGGAGCTAACCCTGGATTTGCTGAGGTCGATGTCGTGGAATCCGTTCAAGCGTATCTTGAAAAGATGGAGCAGGATGGAAAACTTAAACGCCCCGGAGGAATCCGATATGAATTTGCGGGAAATTATCAATCCGCCCTCGAGTTTGAGCAAAACATGAAAATCATCATGCCTCTAGCCCTCTTGGCAATCTTCCTCATTCTTTATTTGGAAAGTCGTTCGGTTGCAAACACCTTTATCATCTTCAGTGGTATTGCCGTTGCTTTCTCGGGAGGTTTCCTCCTGCTCTGGCTCTACGGACAACCAGGGTTCCTCAACGTAGAAGTTTTTGGCTACAACCTCCGAGAACTTTTCCATATCGGGCCAATCAACCTATCCACCGCCGTATGGGTCGGATTTATCGCCCTCTTCGGAATCGCCACCGACGATGGTGTTGTCATCTCGACCTACCTTCGTCAACGGTTCAAAAAAGATAAACCGCAAACAATTGCAGAAATTCGCGCCACCACCGTGCTCGCAGGAAAACGTCGATGCCGTCCCTGCCTGATGACCACAGCGACCACCCTGCTCGCCCTCCTCCCCGTGCTCACCTCCACAGGTCGCGGAGCCGACATCATGGGCCCCATGTCCGTCCCTATCTTCGGAGGGATGATGGTTGAACTTCTCACCATGTTTGTCGTCCCCACCCTCTTCTGCGCCATGATGGAAATAAAGAAAAAAGTAGGATAAGCCCCCAACCTATCAAAACTCAAAACTCAAAACTCACCCACTCTCAGAGTCTAGCATCCGGCCAGGCTCTACTCAGAAACCAAAAATAAAAACACATAACTAAGTATGAAACATACCCTAGTAACCACAGTTAGCATCGCCATCTTCGGATTTGCGATGACCGCCGCTCCTCTCACTGCAGCAGACCATCATAAAAACCATGGTTCACACACGCAAAAGGAGTCACACGCCGATCACATGCTCGAAGGCTACACCGTCGTTGCCAATGCCCTCTACAAGGACGATCTCGCAACCGCAAAAAAAGCCGCTGCCGGCATGGTTAAACACGATAAAAAAAGCTCGCTTGCAGCTCCTGCCAAGAAGCTCTCGAAAGCCAAAAACATCACAGAAGCACGTAAAATCTTCAACGAACTCAGTGCTGCTGCCATCTCTATCGCCAAAAAAGATAAAGGATACAAAGTCGTTCACTGCCCCATGGCTAACGCTGGGAAGGGTGGCGACTGGCTCCAAAAGTCCAGCGATAAAAAAGTCAACAACCCGTATTTCGG
>CAZOWD010000117.1:0-5039 GCA_964583225.1 uncultured Verrucomicrobiales bacterium
CCACCCCATCCGTCAACATTTCTTTTTCATTTACTCTGTCCCCATGAAAAGAAAATAGAGAAAAAAATAGAAAAAGAAATAGAAATAGTTCCAAAATGACACATCCAGAAAATAGAAGCCTATAAAGATATCCAAATAATTATCACACCACCCAAACACAAAACAAATCATCAAATCAAGATGTGTGGATATGTTCTTGCAATCCTTCATTTTTAGAGTATTTTTTCCGCGAACCACACTCCGCCTTTTTTCATGCCCAACAGCTACTCACCTCGACCAGATACCACCGCAGAACTTACAGAAGCCTTACAACAACGAATCCTAGTGCTCGATGGAGCTATGGGCACCACGATCCGTGGTTACGAATTAAAGGAAGAAGATGCGCGTGGAGAGGAATTCAAAAACAATGAAAAAGATCTCCTCAACAACGGAGACATTCTCTCACTCACCCGCCCCGATGTCATTCTCGACATCCATAACCGCTTTCTCAAGGCGGGTTCTGACATCATTGAAACCAACTCATTTTCTGGAACATCCATCGCTCAATCCGAATTTTTTGTTGAGGATCCCCGCGAAAGCGGAAAAGGAAGAAAAGACCCCGAGTTCTACCAAAAAGTGCTCGATGATCCATTTCTCAAAGATCTAGCGCACCGTCTCAACGTCGCATCCGCCAAACTAGCCCGGCAAGCCTGCGATGAAATGACGGAAAAAACTGGCATTAAACGATACGTTGCTGGCGCCATTGGCCCCATGACGGTGGGACTCAACAATGCAGCCGTAGATCCCGACGACCCATCGTTCCGCACCGTCACCTTTGATCAAGTTTACGAAGACTACAAACGCCAAATCCGCGCGCTCGTCGAGGGAGGTGTGGACATCCTCATGATTGAAACCATCTTCGACGCACTCAACTCCAAAGCAGCGCTTGTTGCCTGCCAAGACATCTTTGAGGAAGACGGATTCAAACTTCCCATCATCATCTCAGCCGCAGTGGGCCGAGGTGGAGAAACGATGATTTCAGCACAAAAAGCCGAGGCTCTCTGGAACGCCGTAGCACACGTCAACCCACTGGCTGTTGGGCTCAACTGTTCGTTAGGCCCCGATGAAATGCGCCCATTTATTGCAGAACTCAGCCGTGTGGCTGAAAGTTTTGTTTCCTGTTACCCCAACGCAGGAATGCCTGATGCCCTTTCAAAAACGGGATTCCCAATGTTGCCCGATGACATGTTCGGGCACCTCCGCGATTTTGCAGAATCAGGCTTTATCAACTTAGCTGGAGGCTGCTGTGGAAACACCCCCGAACACATCGCAGCCATAGCGCGAGGCGTTCGCGGAGTCACTCCTCGAAAACGCCCAATCCTTCCCAAAATCCTCCGCCTTTCAGGAACGGAACCTTACAATCATACTTCCGATAAAAATTTCCTCATGATCGGCGAGCGCACCAATGTAGCGGGCTCTCCCCGATTCCGACGTCTTGTACAGGAAGGAAAACTGGAAGACGCTCTCGCCATCGCCCGACAGCAAGTCGAAAACGGAGCCCCAGTCATCGATATCTGCTTCGACGATGGACTCATTGATGGAGTCGAGATGATGACAAAATTTCTTAACCTCATTCAATCAGAACCCGACATCACAAAAGTTCCCATCACCATTGACTCATCTAAATGGGAAGTATTACTCGCAGGGCTCAAATGCCTTCAAGGAAAAGGGATCGTCAACTCCATCTCTCTCAAAGAAGGTGAAGAACCTTTCAAAGAACACGCTCGCACCATTATGAAATTTGGCGCAGCCGTCGTCGTGATGGCATTTGACGAAAACGGGCAAGCTGCCACCTACGAAGACAAAATCCGCATCTGCGAACGCGCTTACAACATCCTTGTGAATGAATGTCATTTCAACCCACAGGACATCATTTTTGACCCCGCCATCCTGACGGTAGGAACGGGAATCGAAGAGCACAATAACTACGCAGTCGATTTCTTCCGCGCCACAAAATGGATCAAAGAAAACCTCCCTGGCGCCAAAGTTTCAGGCGGAGTCTCCAACGTTTCCTTTGCCTTCCGAGGAAACAACCCCGTGCGTGAAGCCATGCACTCAGCCTTCCTTTACCATGCTGGAAAAGCCGGCATGGACATGGGGATCGTCAACCCTGGCATGCTGGAGGTTTACGACGAAATTAAACCCGACATGCTCAAACACGTCGAAGACGTTTTGCTCAACACTGACCCCGAGGCCACCGAACGACTTCTCGAATTTGCCGAACAATTCCGAGGCGTCAAAAAAGCCGACACTCAAAAACAAGATCAAGAATGGCGCAAAGATACCGTTGAAAAACGGCTCGAATACGCGCTACTCAAAGGGATCGACACCTATATCGAAGAAGACACCGAGGAGGCGCGACAGAAATACAAAGTCCCGCTCAAAGTGATCGAAGGACCACTCATGGATGGCATGGGTGTCGTAGGAGACCTCTTTGGTGCTGGTAAAATGTTTCTCCCTCAGGTGGTAAAATCCGCCCGCGTGATGAAAAAATCCGTAGCTTATCTCGACCCCTTCATGCTGAAGGAAAAAGAAGAAGAGGTTGCCGCCAAAGCTAAAGACCTCATGGCAAAAGATCCATCCCTCGAGGAATCCGTCGCCCGCGAACTAGCTGAAAAATCCATGACAGCCGGTCGAGTTATCATGGCAACTGTTAAGGGAGATGTACACGATATTGGAAAAAACATCGTTGGAGTCGTTCTCGCCTGCAACGGGTTTGAGGTCATCGACCTCGGAGTGATGGTGCCCACGGAAAAAATTCTCGAGGTCGCCACGGAAAAACAAGCCGACATCGTCGGGCTTTCAGGGCTCATCACCCCATCGCTTGATGAAATGGTAAACATCGCCCAAGAAATGGAACGCCGCAAAATGAAAATCCCTATTTTGCTGGGAGGAGCCACAACCAGTGCGGCACATACAGCGGTGAAAATTGCTCCGCATTACTCGGAACCCGTCGTGCACGTTCTTGACGCCTCGCGCTCGGTTCCCGTAACAACATCTCTGCTCAGCGTTGATGGTCGGGCTGATTTTGTAGCTAAAAATATAGAGCTACACAAAAAACTGCGAAATCGTTTCAATCAAAAAGACAAAGAAACCATTTCCCTCGCTGAAGCGCGAGCCAACAAACCAAACTACGATTGGCAAAATTACCAACCAGCTCAACCTGAGTTTACGGGAACCCGCACGATTAAAAACCAATCGCTCCGCGAACTCTCCGAATACATCGACTGGACACCCTTCTTTCACGCTTGGGAACTCCGCGGTGTGTGGGATCGTGATACTGGCGAGCTCAAAACAAAAAATGCCGAAGCCGCCAAAGTTGCCAAAAAACTCCACGCCGAAGCGCTAGAACTTCTCGAAGAAATCATCACCAACAAGCGGTTCACCGCAACTGGAATCTACGGATTCTACCCCGCTCATGCCGATGGAGATGATATCGTTTTACCCGAACAAAACACCACGTTCTACACACTCCGTCAGCAAATCAAAAAAGAAAAAGGCAAACCAAATTACGCACTGAGCGATTTTGTCATGCCTAAACTTCAAGACAAACCTGATACAATCGACTATCTAGGCGCCTTTGTGGTAGGTATCCACGGAGCCGACGAATGGGCTGCCGAACTCCGAGAAAAACACGAAGTGGACTCCGCGATTATGGTTCAAGCCATAGCAGACCGACTTGCCGAGGCTTTCGCAGAACTTCTCCACCACCGTGCTCGTGTTGCTTGGGGGTATGAGCGACCTAACGAATTCAACAGCAACGAACTCATCAAGGAACTCTACCGAGGCATCCGCCCCGCCCCAGGCTATCCATCTCAACCCGACCACACCGAGAAAGAAACTCTGTTCAAACTCATGAACGTAACCGAGGAAATTGGCGTCGATCTCACCGAATCCTGCGCCATGCACCCTGGATCAGCGGTTTCAGGTCTCATGTTCTCGCACCCAGAAAGCAAATACTTCGCCATCAACGACCTCCAAAAAGATCAAATCGAAGACTACGCCAAACGAAAGGGATGGCCTCTCGAAAAAGCCGAAAAATGGCTCGCTTCTTGGTTGGGGTATTAAAGCGCAAAAAGGTCCGCAATAGCGGACCTTCAAATAGAACTTTTATCAAATCCTCCCCACGGCAAACAAGCCGTGGACGAGGAACTATTCTCACTTCAAGTTTGCCACTATAAGGAACAGTCCCAAAAAACAGCAAACAAAGAAGCCAGCAAATGAGTTATACGTAAGGAAGCTCTTTCGCTTTTGCCTCGATGGCATCGCTCGCTTCTAAAAGCTCAGCGATGGGATCCCAACGAGCCGAAATCAACGCTTCGCGCGCCGACTCAGGCATAGTGATATCAAACGTGACATCTCCGTAACTTACGGTCATGGATTCCAAATCGATCTTCACTTCAACCTTGGGAGTTTCCTCCAAAGCAGCAGCCAAAGACTCGATATCTGATTTACTAGCGCACACACAAGGCATTCCGATCCCCGTGGAGTTGCCAAAGAAAATCTCGGCAAAACTCTCCGCGATAATGGCTCGGTATCCGCAACGGTAAATCGACTGCGGTGCGTGCTCACGCGACGACCCACAGCCAAAGTTTGGCCCAGCTACCATAATAGTAGCCCCTTCAAAACGCGGGTCATCAAGCGGGTGATTCAGTGAGTTTCCCTCGCTATCAAACCGCACATCGTAAAACATTCCCTCCGCGAGGTCATCAAACGTAACACACTTGAGAAAACGAGCGGGAATAATGCGATCGGTATCAATATCGGCGCCAGGAACAAAAACAGCAGTGCCTGAAACTTGAGTAATAGATGGTAAAGACATGAAAATTGTAATTTAAAGGTTAAAAATAAAATTGAAAAAGTTAGACCACTTCAAACACTTTTCGAGCATCGGCGATCTCCCCCTTCACCGCAGCTGCGGCGACCATGAGCGGACTCATCAAAACGGTGCGTCCCGTTGTGCTTCCCTGACGCCCTTTGAAGTTACGGTTCGAGGACGA
>CAZOWD010000117.1:5139-6315 GCA_964583225.1 uncultured Verrucomicrobiales bacterium
CCCGTTTGTGCAAGATCCAATAAATGCAACGTCCACCTTCACTCCTTCAATCGGAGTGCCTGCGGGAAGTTTCATGTATTCAAGAGCTTCAACAATAACGGATTTTTCAACATCATCCTTCGCATTTGCAGGATCTGGAATCGTTTCTGAAATAGCAATCCCGTGGTCAGGTGAAATCCCCCAAGTCACGGTAGGCTCAATGTCTTCAGCCTTGATGTTTACCACATCGCCATACTCGGCATCGGCATCTGAAGCGTAAGATTTCCAACGCTCAACAGCCTCGTCCCAAGCTTCACCTTTCGGAGAATACGGACGCCCTTTCAAGAAATCAAAAGTCGTTTGGTCTGGGTTCACATACCCGCAGCGAGCGCCCCCCTCAATCGCCATATTACAGACGGTCATACGCTCCTCCATCGTCATGTTATCAAACACGCTACCGCCGTATTCATAAGCATAACCAATTCCTCCGTTTGCACCCAGCAAACGAATAATGTGCAACGCAACATCCTTTGCATACACTCCGGGACGAAGTTCGCCGTCCACATTGATTCGGCGCACGTCGAGTTTTTCCATCGCTACCGTTTGAGTCGCCAAAACGTCCCGCACCTGCGAAGTTCCAATACCAAAAGCAATCGCTCCAAACGCACCATGAGTCGCAGTATGGGAATCACCACACACAATGGTTGTTCCCGGTTGAGTGATTCCTTGCTCAGGTCCCACAATATGCACAATCCCTTGCTGACCCGATGCCAAATCAAAGTATTTAATTCCAAACTCCTTCACATTTTTGCGAAGCTCATCGATCATCGCATTCGCCAAAGGATCAGCAAATGGTTGCTGCTGGTTGTCAGTGGGAACAATGTGATCCACCGTCGCAAATGTCCGATGTGGAAATTTCACACTCAAACCGAGGTCACGGAGCATTCCAAATGCTTGAGGGCTTGTTACCTCATGAATCAAATGTGTGCCGATAAAAAGCTGGGTGCGGCCATCCGCCAAAGTTCCTACTGCGTGTTCATCCCAAACTTTTTGATATAAATTCTTTCCCATAATCGATAATTTTTTGTGTGGGAAGGGTTCTAGCGTAATTTCTAAAAATATCAAATCCCGATTCCCGCGAAGCGGAAATGCGTTTTATTCGCTCCCTCTCTCAATGCGCCTTCGCAAGCTCCCAGA
>CAZOWD010000118.1:0-1131 GCA_964583225.1 uncultured Verrucomicrobiales bacterium
GGGATCATCCTGCTGGGCTGCCCATTCTTGTAGAGTGAGCGAACCGTCATCTACCTTTGCTCTCCAGCGCGTGATGGCATTCCACATCTCGACAGCTGATAAATCTGGAGTAATCCGCTTAAAATAGGCCGATTCACTTTCTTGGCGCGCTAACACCATATCGTTCATCCATTTTTGAATGGGTAAACGAAACCAGAAAATCCCACCAGCTATCAAAAAAAGACCCAATAAACCAAACACCGCAGTCTTTGACCACCCCTCTGAGGTTTCACCCTGATTCCCCCCTACCCCATCGGCCAACGGTGCTGGAGCAACATCAAAAGTGACCGATGGTAAAACGATCTGTTTAAGCCGTTTTTCACTCAAATCCCACCAATGGATTTTCACCTCGGGAAAAACATATTTCCCTGCGCGTTGAAACACGTAAGTGATTGTTTCCGATCTCTCTCCCGTGAATGTTCCACGACTGATGGTATCGTGAACTTGCGCCCGACTTCGATAAATTTTCACCCCATCGATTTCTGGAATACGAATCGCAGGAAAAACCATCCCAGGAACCGAATCGGCTCGAAAAACAATGCTCCGTTTGATGGCATTTCCAGCCACAAACGACCTCTTTTTATCGGTCACATCGGGCGACCACGATTCTTCAACGCTAAGTTCTGGTGCAGAAATCAGGCGTTTCAAATGCTCTGCTCCCTTTGGCATCGATGCGGTAATCTGGAGTGGCTTTGTTAATTCTCGCTTAAAAGTCGGCTTTGCACCACCCACACCCGCCACGCCATAACGCACTTCGAAAGCTGGAATGGTAAACTTCCCCGCCCGTTGTGGGTAAAAAGCAAACTCGTGCCGTTGCACACTCCAGGTTACTCCGTCAATCTCCTTGCTACTAACCACCGCCCGCTCTTCAGGTTTGTAAAAAACAGCCCCAGGGATATCAGGCAAAATAAACCGAGTGGGACCCGAAAAAAAAGTTTCCGCTAACACCTCGACAACCACATCGATTTTTTCACCCACAATATACGCCTTCTTGCCACCAGCCACTTCCTTGGGCGAAGTCGTGATAAATGCGGAGACCGATGACGATGATGGTTGGAGACTCTCAACTTCATCCGAAGTCGAACCTGAACC
>CAZOWD010000118.1:1231-3924 GCA_964583225.1 uncultured Verrucomicrobiales bacterium
GAAGCCACGGCCCATGGACTCAGCAACACGGAACACAGTGCCACACTTGAGAGAATCGATATTATAAATTTCATGGCTTACTTGTCTTTAATGATTTCTCACGCTGGAACTGATACGAAAACTTCGCTTTCAAAAAATCGGCGGGTTTGGTCTGCACTTTTCTCAGCCAAAAGCTACGCATTTCCTCATCGGACATCGCTTCACCACCTTCGACCTCTTGTTCAGCTTCTCCCTTTTTTGCCTGATCGTCATACACAATTTCATCGGCCTCCAATTTTCCACCCGTTCCTCCATCATCACTCTCCGGCGGTGTCAGTGCCGCTTTGCGTGCTACAGCAATTTTACGGTTCACCACAGCGGCATCCCATCCAGGACGCTTGAGTAATACTTTATCGTAGAGCGCAATTGCCGCGACATAATCGCCCAACATCATCTGCGTGTTCCCCCGGTTATACATCGCCTCAGGAGTGCTCACCGAGTTATAAACCGAAAGCGCTTTTTTAAACTCACCCGCTTTAAAATAGGCAGCACCTCGCTGCATGGGATCGGCAAAATGCTCAGCAGCTTTCATAGGCTCACCTCGCTCCATCAGCAATTGCCCCTGACGATCCGGCGACCGCCAAAGCGCCGACCACGACTCACCCGATCGTTTCCATGCCCACGCGCAGAAACCAAGCAAAGTTATGATCGCTATCGTAGCTACTCTTTTTTTCACCTTCATATCTTAACTTATTTTCCACCCCGATCTAAACCAAAACAGCGCACCAATCAGCATCAGCGGCAACAACCAATACCCTTGATCCTTCCAATGAGTTCCATCATCCGATGGCATCGCAGCAAACGATGTCTGAACCCCGTTTTCTAACTCGTTCACATCCGAATCATCAATACTCACTGGCACAAACCTAGCACCCGACGCTTCCGATGCCTCCTTGAGGGCTCCCAATCCATCGATACCAACCACACCTAACACCTGCACCGGTGTTTTTCCAAACTTCACAGAGTCCGATAGAGTATCCGTGATAACAACCACCGAACCACTCACTTTAGCCCGCTGAAGTTCTTTTTCGGCCAAGGCGTAGGCAGCTAGAACATCATCCCCCTCCTCAGGCATCACTTTCGGAGAAAGCGCCGATGCAAAGGTATTGATGACCCCTGCGTCTTTTGTCAGAGGCATCACCAAGTGGGCGCTTCCGGAATAAGCAATCAATGCCGTGCGGGCACCACTCCGAAGTTTGAGCAAATCTTGAATTTTTTGCACAGCTCGCTCGGCGCGCGACGGTTGAACATCCTGCTCATCCATACTGGGAGAAACCTTTAACAAAATCACCAACGCCGCTTGGTCTTCTGCAAAGGGAGATGGCTCGAAACTCCATGTCGGTCCCGCCAATGCCACAGTTCCTAAAACGAGCATCGCCGCCAACAGGGTGAGTGGTCGTAGCGGTTTTTCATCTTCTTTCCCCGACATCAAAACGGCAAGCAAATGGGGGTCCATCACCTGACTCCATGCCCGCGTCACATCCCGCCGACGCCAAAGCAGCCACAGCAATCCCATCGAGGGAATCAGCAACAACAACCACCAGGGTCGTATAAAATGGAAAGATTCTAACATGAATAATTAGGATGTTTTATTTTTTGAAAAATCACGGAAAAGCAACCACGATTGAAAGAGCAGAGTGAGCAAAACAACCACCGCCAACGGCCAAATAAATAATTCACGGCGAGGTCGGAAACTTACGGTTTCAACCTCGCGAGTGTCCAAGGCATCGATTTGTGCATAAATCCCTTCGAGCTCATCGCGGTTGAGCGCACGGAAAAAGCTTCCCCCTGTTATTTTGGAGATTTCCTTGAGGCTTTCTTCATCGATTTTTTCCTCGCCTACCGATTCGGGATCACCCACGACAATCGTGTGAATGACAATCCCCTTATCGTGTGCGATACGAGCCGCATCAACGGGAGGCACCTTGCTAGAGGTGTCGTTTCCATCGGTTAATAAAATAAGCACCTTGTCTTTTTGCTCACTACGATCAAAGACGTGAATTGATAACCCAATGGCATCGCCAATCGCCGTTTTTGGACCCGCCATACCAACTTGCGCTTCGTCCAAAAGTTCGCGACACACCTCGAGGTCATCGGTAAATGGCGACTGCACAAACGCCGCCGAACCAAATAAAATAAGCCCAACTCGGTCGCGTTTGCGTCGTTCCAAAAACTCACCAACCACCTCTTTCACTGCAGTGAGGCGATCGACGGTTTTTCCATCTTGGGACTTAAAATCCTCCGCCTTCATCGAGCCCGATAAATCGATCGCCAACAATAAATCACGCGATGCGACAACCTTTGATATAGGAGCTTCAAAAAACACAGGTCGAGCCAGCGCAGTCACCAAACAAATCCAAGAAATCCACGTCACCACCGTCTGCGCCCGAGATTTTCGAGTCACCGTCGCTCCCACCGCCGGCGTTTGCCCGGTGATTTTCGCTAAACGACCCAAAAATGGAACCTGCACCGCTGCCCGACTTTCCCGATGATCGGGCAGAAGCCACCGCACCACCACCGGAAGAACCAGTAATGCAAAAATCCATGGGTATGTAAAAGTAATCATATTATTCTAACCAATCCTTCACAACGGCTTTACACGCATCAGACGCCTCACCACCTTTATACGCTAACTCCAAAATCTCTCTCCCCGC